>JBFZBV010000145.1:0-4449 GCA_041308285.1 Planctomycetota bacterium
GATGCCGATGACGACGATTATGGCCGCCGCGCCGGCGCAGCCCATGCCGGTGCGCGTCGCAGAACTGCGCGTGAACGTGGTCACCGGCCTCTGGGCGTACTTCGGACTGTACATGGGCTTGGGCTGCGGCGCAGGCTCGCCACCCCCGGAGGGGGAAAGCGCGAAACCGCAGAAGTTGCAGTACCGCTGATCGGCCCTCAGCACCCACCTGCATTTCGGGCAGAGCCTCTGCGCCGCCGAGGATTCCTCCCTCGTGGGAATCGGTGGGGGCGGCTTGAGAAGAGTCGGGGCCGACGCGTCGATTCGCTCGCCCGAAGGGGCGGTCACCGGGATGTATACCTTGTACGAGCGCTTGTCTGCGCCCGAGCCGGGGGCCGGCCGCCTCTGGGTCTGGGGGGTCTGCATCTGGGTCCCGGCCCGCGCGGCCTTGGCGGCCTTGAGACGGTCCCGCTTCTGGCGCAGCCTCAGGACCATGTCGGCAGGCGTCTCGTTGGGCGGAGTCTCCGCTGCGGGAGAGGCGGCGCCGTGGGCCTTCCACGGAGGCAGCCTGCCTTCGAGCGCCGGGGCCGGCGCCGGGGCCGGCGCTTCGGCCGGAGGTTCCGCGCGGACCGCATCATGCCTCAACTGTGACGGGGTCGGCTTGGCTGCGGCAACGGGCCTGGCAGCCTTCTCGATTTTATCAATCGCCTTTTCCGCTTCCTTCTTCACGAAGAAGCTCGGGTCGTCGAGCAGCGGCCTGATTGCCGGGATGCATGACGCGTCCCCGGCTGATGCGAGCGAGGAGAGGGCGTTCTTCCTGACGTCGGAGTCCTCGTCGGCCAGCATGGCGACCAGCGTCGGCCTCGCGATTTCCGCCGGGCCCTGCCCGAGAAGCCTGGCCGCCTCCCTGCGGATGACTTTTTCAGGGTCGCCGGAGAGGGCGACCGCGGCTTCGGTCCCACGCGCGGGATCGAGCTTCATGAGCTTCACCAGCGCGTCCCTGCGGCGGTAGTACATCTCCGAGCGGTTCTCGAGGATGGCGACGAGTTCCCTCAGTTCGGACATCTCTTACCTCCTTGACACGCCGCTGATTCCCTGCTGCCATTATTGTAGGAACGCGCGGAATATTCAAGGTTCCGGCCGGGCCGGGGCGGCCGGGCCGCTCATCCGGGCCGGGGCGCTGACGGTTCAGAAGACCCGGGAGACAGCCGCGTCTATCACGTAGTCCGCGGAGCCCTGCTTCGTCACCCCGAATCCCGCCCCGATCTCCGCAATCCACCCGGCGAACGAGCCCCTCAGGCCGGCGTGCACCGTCACCGGCGTGCTGTTGAACTGGTCCAGCTTGGAGAAGGCGTTCTCGTGGCCCTGGCACTGCAGTATGACCGACCACTCGAATCCGCCCGGCTCCGCACATTCCGCCCTCCGGGGCCCCGCGACTATCGAAAGCCCGTAGAACGAGGCGGAGTTGACGTACACCTTGCTCTTGAACACGCTCTCCTCGTCGAACCACGCCCAGCCGGCGTTGAGATGGATGAAGATGAGGATGCCGCCATGCAGGGCGATTTTGTAGGTCCCCACGAGCGCCATCGCGAAGTCGCCCCTGCCGGAAGTCAGGAAGTCCGATTTCCCGGCCGGTATCTTCAGAGTGAGAACGGTCGAGATTCCGATGTCGTACTTCTCGGAATACACCGCCTCCATCTTGAGGCCGAGCAGCACGTCCCCGAGCCCTACGGACGGGTTGAACCGGTCGGGCGGGAAGACCTCGATCCCGTCCTGGGTCGCCTTGACGTCGTCCAGGTTGTCGAATGTGAAGCTCGCGATGTTGAAACCGGCCCTGACCTCGATGAGGCTCGAAATCCCGTATCCGAGGTCCACCCTCGTTTCCGTGAACGAGGCCTTGAACCTGTTGCCCGCCTTCTCCTCCGAGTCCGTGCAGAACGAGTGCCCCGCTCCCACGGAGAAGCGGATTTGCTCCACGCCGAGCAGCTCCCTTCCTTCCATGGGCGGCAGGAGCAGGAGATGGTGGAAGAAGTTGTTGGATCCCGATGCCAGCGGCTTGAAGAGCATGGGGTCGTAGTCAAGAGTGCGGGGCTTGAAACCGGGGCGGAAGGTCTTCCAGAAGTCCGTGAAGAAGGGGTCCAGGTCCCCCTCGGCTTCCTCCTCGGCCTCCGCCGCCCCGGATTCGTCCGTCTTCGCCGGCTCCTCGGCCGCGACCAGGGCCGGCGCCGCGCCATGGAAGGCGAGGGCCGCCGCGAGCAGGAGGGCCTGCGTCAGGACGCGCGCTGTGTCTGTCGGGCAGGGCATTTCCTCACCTGGCCGCTGGAGTGCCGGAGGGCGGTCGGGAATCCGGCGGAACGCCGGCCCGCCGACCGGGTTTCAATAATGATTCTAGCAGCCGGAGGGTTTTCATCAAGCACAAGGCAGCTGCCGGCCGCTGACCGGCGCTCACATGCACCGGCGGGGGTTGTCTCCGGACCCTTTCGCCCCGTCGCCGGGCTCCGTCCGGCCGCGGCTCATCCTGGCGATGAGGCGCTCCATGTCCTCGGGTCTGCCCAGGCGCTCCGACTTGGCCTTGACCTCCTCGAGCGTGCACGCGAACCGCTCCTCCACCTTGAGCCTGTAGGTCGGTCCGGCGTTGTAGGCGCAGAAGGGGTAGATTCTGCCGTCGGGCGAGGCGTAGTGGACGACGCACCGGCGGACCCTCTCCACATCGTAGTTGTAGGAGTCCATGAAGTGCATCCCGCCGACCATCAGCGTGCGGTATGCGTACGAAGCACCCGGCTTGCGCGTTGACTTCTTGCTCATGAGCTCTTCGACGGCCTTCATGAACACGTCGAACGTGAGGCCTGCAGGGGCTTTGTCCTGCTTGAAGCACCTCTTGAGCACCGACAGGGCCTTCATCTTCGTCAGGGTCTTGCCGATGGTCTTGAACCAGGACTTCTCGAGTTCCCCGGCGAGGCGGTTCATCTCGGAGAGCATGAGGGGCATGTCGATGAAATCCGTAACCTGCACGGGCCTGCCGTCGGGCTGGATGAACAGGTACGTCGCCATGGAGCAGTGGTGGTGGGCGGTGTACGCCGTGATTTTCCGCCCGGAAATCGCGGAGACGAGCCTCGAAAGCGGCATGGTCGCCGAAAGCGGCGCCCATCCGTCCGCCTTGACCCATCCGGTCTGCTTCTCGAGGTCGTTCGCCATGTCCGGCAGGGTGTACCTGATTTCCGCGCGCTGCCGCGGCGGGATTCTCCCGGTTATGGACACGGGCTGGAAGCTGACGCCCGTGATGACGTCGACGTTGGAGACCGCGTAGCGGAGTATGTCGCCCACCGCATGGTCGTTCACGCCCTTCACGACGGTCGGCACCAGGACGATGCTGATTCCGCCGGCCTTCTTTATGTTCTCGATTGCCTTGTACTTCGCCTCGAGCAACGGCTTGCCGCGGATTTTGAGGTAGGTCGCGTCGTCAAGGGCGTCGAACTGGAGGTAGACCGAGTTGAGGCCCGCGTCCCGGCTTTTTGCGCAGAAGTCCGGGTCGCCGAAACTCAACCCGTTGGACGCTACCTGGACGGCCGTGAACTCGGCGTCCGAGGCCGCCTTCACGATGGCCATGAAATCCGGATGCAGGGTCGGCTCGCCCCCCGCGAACTGTATGCAGGACGCCGGCACGGGCCGCTCATCGCGGTACGCCCGGAGCATGCGGACTATCTGGTCGAACGTCGGCTCGTACAGGAAACCCCTGGCGTTCGAGTTGGCGAAACAATAGGGGCACGACAGGTTGCACCTGTTGGTGAGGTCGATGTTGCCCAGCGCCGTGTGGCTCAGGTGTCCCGGGCACAGCCCGCAGGACTCGGGGCACGTCGTGAACGTCGAGACCTGCGGGTTCTCGAGTCCGTGGCCGTCGCCGAACCTGAAGCGCTCCATGTTCCGGTAGTAGGCGGCGTCCGAGTACAGGACGTCCTCGAAATGCCCGTGGACCGGGCAGGTTTTCGTCATGAGGATGCGGTTGTCCTTCTCGAACACGTCCGCTTCGATTAACCTTGCGCACTCCGGGCACACGGACCTCGTCTTCTTGGGCAGGCCCATTGCCGGCGGAGGAATTTGTTCGCCGGAGTACGTCGTTGATGCTGGAACAGAACGCTGCGATGTGGCCATATGACTCCTGTTCAGAGCCCGTAAAACGAATGATTATAGCCCCCGTGGCCGACGGTCTCAAAGAAAAAAGACAAGACGGCGGTCCCGGCGGATTGGGCCGGCCCGCATCCGGCCCGGCGGGCTGCGGCGGCTCCGAATCGCGGCCCGTCGCGCAAAGGGACTGTCCGCAGGATGGAGAGGATGAAATCCGCGGAGAAAAAACTGCCAAATCGCTAGATTTAGAATATATTATTGTTGTGCAACTCAAGTTCATGTGTGTTCGTGTGAGGGATAGAAGGTCTTGTTGAAGGAGGATTTCATGGCTAAGAAGAAAGCAGCGAA
>JBFZBV010000146.1:0-8607 GCA_041308285.1 Planctomycetota bacterium
TCATGTTAATCAGAGTGGCGCGGCCTGTCCTGCGTAGCCGCCTCGAGGATGTCAAGGCGAAGCAGGAAAGCGCCATCAGGTGAATCAGGGTCGAAGGATCTCTGCGCAGCTCTAGAAGTCATTTCGAGGCTTTCCGGATTTCCCCAAGCGCCTCGAAAGCCCTCCAGCGCACTTCCGGATCGCGGTGGCCGAGGGCTTTCTCCAGTGCCGGCACTGCCGCGGGGCCGATTTCGACCAGCCTCCTCTCCGATCTGGACCTCGTCCCGGGATTCGGGTCGCCCAGCAGGGGGATTAGGCGTTCGGCTTCGGCCGAGAAGGCCGTTTCCGACCCGGGGGGCGCGGCGCGGCCCGCGGCAGCGCGAGACGGACAATCCGAGCCGGGATCGCCGCCGGAATCGCCGAATCGCGCTTCGGGACCGCCCGCGGATTCGGACCGGTCCGCGCCGATTGACGTGGCTTCGACAACCGCGTACGTGGCCGCGAACACGGCCGCGACCGCGGCCAGCACGGCGACGGAGAATAAAACCACGTATCTTGCTTCTGCGCGGTCCATTCGAATCCGACGAAAGCGGCCGGCAATCTGCCTGTACTCGCGGCGAATATACACGAAAAGCCGCGTCACCTGAACAGGCGCCCGACGGCAGCCCTGGCGCATGAGCCCGGCGTATCACCGGAGGCGGCGTCCTGGTACGGTTTTTTCTGTTCAATTGCGCCGGCGATCTGCTAGACTCGGCGATGGCGATATTCGGTGATGCCGATGCGTAAAATAAGGCTGGGCTTGACCATGGGCGACCCCGGTGGTATCGGCCCGGAAATCATCCTCAAGACGCTCTGCGAACCGGAAGTCACTCGCAAGGCGGACATCTGCGTCATCGGGCCGGCCCTGGCCCTCGACAGGATATCGAAGATCATCGGCATATCGCCGATTTTCCAGGATTGCAGCGCTCCCGAGCAGTGGACGTGGAGGAAAGCTCCATTCGTATATCCCGTGCAGTGCCAGAAGTTCGAGACGGGCAGGCCTGCGGCGGAGAACGGCCGCGTCTCGATACTGTCGCTGGAAACCGCCGTGAACCTGGTCAAGGCGGGGTACATAGACGGAATCGTGACGGCGCCGATATCGAAGGAGGCCTGGTTTCTTTCCGGGTGCGACATCCCGGGCCACACCGACTTCCTTGCGAGCAGGACGAACCAGGAGACGGTGCTCATGATGATGACCGGCAAGCTCAGGGTCTCGCTCGTCTCCTGCCATGTTCCGCTCAAGACGGCCGTCGAGAGCCTCCGCACGGACAAGATCGTCTCGGTCATCAGGATGACGCATTCGACGCTCATATCCAGGATGGGCTTCAGCGAGCCGAGCATCGGGGTGGCGGCGCTCAATCCGCACGCGGGCGAGGGAGGCATACTCGGAAGGGAGGATGCGGAAATCGTGAGGCCCGCCGTCGAACTCGCCGGCAGGGAGGGCATCCACGCATTCGGGCCGATTCCGGCCGACACGGTCTTCAGGGACGCCCTGATTGGGAAGTACGACGCCGTAGTGGCGCTCTACCACGACCAGGGGCTGATCCCGGTCAAGGTCCACGACTTCTTCGGCGCCGTGAACGTCACCCTGGGGCTGCCGTTCATAAGGACGTCGCCCGGGCACGGCACGGCGTTCGACATCGCCTTGAAGGGGGTGGCCCAGCACCGGGCCATGATGGAGGCCGTGCTCACGGCGGTCGACATGGCCAGGCGCATTCTCCTGCCTTGAACGCGGCTTGCGGTGCGTCCCGGCCGGCATTGGGGGATTCGACATGGATTTGGACGGCGCGATTTCCGGGAGGAGAAGCCGGAGGAAATATTCGTCGGCCCCGGTCACCCGCGAGGAGATTGCCGCGCTCGCGGATGCCGCCAGGATGGCCCCGTCGTGGGCGAACACCCAGTGCGTCAGGCTCGTCGTGGTCCGGAAGCCCGAGACCCGCAAGGCCCTTGCCGGAACCCTGTCCGAGAAGAACCCGGCCAGGCAGGCCATGGAACAGGCGCCTGTCGCGGTGGCGTTCGTGGCCCGACTCGGGACGGCGGGCTGCAAGGCCGGTAAACCCGTCGACGACAAGGACTGGTACATGTTCGACACCGGCCTGGCCGTCCAGAACTTCTGCCTCAAGGCACACGCGATGGGGCTGGGTACCGTCATTGTCGGGTACTTCGACTACCGGAAGGCCGGGGGAATCCTCGGCGTCCCCGACGGATTCGAGGTGGTGGCGCTGACGCCCGTGGGCAGGCCCGAGGGGGAAGCTTCCGCCCCGCCGAGGCTGGCTCCTGAAGAGCTAATCCACGAGGAGAGGTTCCGGACCTAATCCGGCGCGGCAGAGGACGCGGCGTTCATAACCCGGACGAGCCGGAACCAATTAAACAGGGCTCGTCCGGGTTATAACACGCGCTGTGCGCGTGAAAAGCGGAATATCCTTTCAATTTCTGCAATAATATTTTGACGAAGTGCTTATGGCAGACAAGCTGTGCCTCATCACCGGCGGCGCCGGCTTCATCGGCTCCCACGCGGCGGAAGCCATGCTGGCGCGCGGATGGCGCGTTCGCGTGCTCGATGATCTTTCCACCGGCTCGGCCGCCAACCTCGCGTCGGCTGCTGGGGCGGAATTGGTCCGCGGGGACGTCCGCGACCTGATGAAGGTCCGGGCCGCGGCGCGCGGCGCGTCCTGCGTGCTCCACCTCGCGGCGAAGACCTCCGTCCCGGGCTCGGTGAGCAATCCCATCGAGTACCACGACGTGGACGCCACGGGCACGCTTACGGCGCTGGAAGCGGCGCGAATCGAGGGCGTCCGCAGGTTCGTCATGTCGAGCACATGCGCTGTGTACGGCGACGGCGGCCCGCAGCCGGCCGGCGAGTCGGCCCCGGCCGCGCCGGTCTCGCCCTACGCGGCCGCCAAGCTCGCCGCCGAGACCTACTGCCTCTCCTTCGGCAGGTCGCGCATGCTGGAGCCCGTGGTGCTCAGGTACTTCAACGTCTACGGCCCCAGGCAGAGGCCGGACCTGCCGTATGCCGCGGCGGTCCCCGCCTTCATAAAGGCGTTCATGGAGGGCCGCAGGCCCGTGATTTTCGGGAGCGGCCTCCAGACCAGGGACTTCGTCTACGCAGGCGACGTCGCCCTGGCCAACGCGTGCGCCGCGGAAGCGCCCGCGCCTCCTCCGGGACCCTACAACATCGCATCGGGCAGGGAATGCACGGTGCTCAATCTGCTCGAGGCCGTGGCCGCCGCGTTCGGCGTGCCCGCGGAATTCGACAGGGCGCCCCAGAGGCCGGGCGACCTGGAACGCTCCTCAGCGGACGCGAGGCTCGCGGAACGGTCCCTCGGGTTCAGGGCCTCGACCGGACTGGCCGAGGGCATATCCAAGACAGTTGAATGGTTCAGGAGAAGGCCCGGCCTTACGGGCCGCCCGTGAAGCGGACATGGAAGAGGACGGAAAGACAGGCATGGAAACCCCCGCAGGCCTCCCCGGGTCGGACGAGTTCAGGAAGATCGACGATCCGTTCGGGGATGTCGTAGAGGAGGGGGAGTTCAGCTCGCAGGCCGAGGCGCCGCACCTGGAGGAAACCCGCTGCGCCGCGGCTTCGGCGGCGTCCGCAGCCGCGCCGCCGGCAGGGCTTCCCGCGAGGATGGGCGAACGGGCCTTCGTCGCCGCGACGGCCTCGGTGACACTCATGCTGATGGCCGGGGTGGTCGGCCTCTACGCGCTGTCCGGCGGATTCGACCGGCCCGGGGCCAGGTACGCGGAGAGCAGCCGGGATCCCCCGGAAGCCGCTCCCCCTCCGGGCGCCGGACTGGGCGCCGCTCCCGCAGGATCCGCCGCGCCCGGCGCAGGGCGGGAGGAGCTCCTGAGGGAGATTGAGAGCCTGCGCCTCAAAATCGAGCGGCTCGAGGCTCAGAAAATCGGCCTCCAGCTCGAGGTCCGCAAGTGGCGTCTCCGCGCCGAGGAGATGGACGATTCGGAGAGGGATTTCGCCCTGGACCGGTTCCTCTCTAAGAGGGGGCCGGAGCGGGAGGAGGCGAGGGCCATGCTGGCCGCCAGGGGCGGGAAGATGGCGGCGGCTCTCCTGCTTTCGCTGGAGGAGTTCCAGAAGAGGACGGAGAATCTCGCCAGGGAAATCCGCGAATGGTCCGAGAGGCACGAGGCGGGAGTGCAGGCCCTCCAGGGCCTTTCGAAGCGGCTGGCGGAGGTCGAGACGAGGAAGGTCCGGGAGGAGGCGCTGGAATTCTACCAGAGGGGCGCGAAGCAGGCTGCCGAAGGCGAGTACGCCAAGGCGGACGCGTCGTTCACCAGGGCCATCGAGCTCGACCCTGCCCTTGACGCGGCCTACAACGCCAGGGGCCTCGTCCGCAGGGGGCGCTCGGCGCCGGATGCGGCTCTCGCGGACTTCGAGAGGGCGTGCGATCTCAATCCCTCCTCGCACGTCTTCCACTTCAACAGGGGTTCGGCCCTGGCGGACCTCGGCAGGACCATGGAGGCCGGGAAGGCGTTCGAGAAGGCGATAGTGCTCAGGCCCGGCTACGCCGACGCGGTCAAGGCGCTCAGGGATTTGAGGGGCGGGGACGGGTCCGACTAGCGCGCGCCTGCCGGGTCGCGTGCGTCCCCGGTGCGTTTTCCACGGCGGATTGACATGGGCCTCAATCACCTTGCTTTCGGGGTGGAGCGGAGCGACGCCACGTACAGGCTCAGGCTGGCGCGCTACGTCGACATCGCCGAGAGGCTCGCCAGGCTCTGCTCGGCCAGGCCGGACGCGAGGATACTCGACCTCGGGTGCGGCAAAGGCAGGCTCCGCGCGTACTGCTCAGGCCTGCCTGCAGGCGTGGAGTGGCACGGCTTCGACCTCCAGGAATGGCGGCTCGCGGAGGCCGCGGCTGCAGGCGGTTATTTCCTGTCGCGCGGGAGCCTGCTCGACGGCCTCCCGTACGCGGCTGGCTCCTTCGACGCGGTCGCATGCGTCCAGGTGCTCGAGCATCTGGAGGACCCCTACTCGCCGCTCAGGGAGGTGAGGCGCGTGCTGAAGCCGGGCGGGACCTTCCTTCTGAGCCTTCCGGTATTCCCGCCGGGCGCGGCTGCGCTCGCGTCGGTCGCGATGTCCGCGGCCAGGCTTTCGAAGCGGGTGCGCGACAGGCTCGAGGGCGGGCACGTGCGCTTCTTCTCGACCCTCTCTGTGAGGAGGCTTCTGAGGGATTTCCGGATTGAGGGCATCTCGGGCCAGAGGCTCCTCTCCGTGAAGGCGCTGGAAAACTACCGCTTCTTCTGGAAACTGAACCGCTTCCTCGGAAACCTCCTGCCGTTCCTTTCCGTCGAGGTGACGGCTGAGGCGGTTGTGCCTGATCGGGCCTCACCTGCGGCCGATTCCGAAGGCGGCGAACGCGAGGGCCAGTGACGCGGCCGCGAGGAAGAAGGGCGAGAATCCGATTCGCCGGTCCGCCGCGGCGGCATGCAGCGGGGGGATTTCCTCCGGCTCAGGATTGAGGCGCCCGCAGAAGGGGGGGGCGGCCGCCGGCGGGGAGGGGACGCCGGGAGGGCGGCGCGCCGGCAGGGGGTTCAGCCTGTATTCGAACGCGCGCCCGCGCCCGTCCCGGAGGGTCGCGGTCACGGGTCCGCGGAACGGTCCGGCCGCGGTCGCGGAATATACCCCTCCGCCCGACGGGACAATCGATGCCACCGCGCCGGTCCCGGAGGAGTCGGCGAGGCCGAGCGACGGGGCGGATCCTTCCCGGCCGTCGTCGAGGCTGAATCCCGCCTCCACCCCGCCGCCTTCGAGGTAGGAATACGCGAGCCTCGGCCTCTGCGCGTCCGGGGCGGGGAAGGAAATCCAGCGAAGGGTCTGTGCGAGGAACTTGCCGAGAAGGCTCCAGCGCCCCAGCCCGTCCGACACCGGGGATACTTCCGAGGCTAGGGCCGCAATCATCCCCTTGCCGAAGCTGCGGACCGCGAGGACCGGGGCGCCATCCGCCGTTGCGACCACGACGTCCGCCATGGCGGCGGGGATTGACTTCCTGATTCTGGCTTCCGGCATGGATTCGCGCGGAATCCCGGCCGTGGACGGGGAAGGGACGGGGGCTTCAATCGGCTGGAGCGGAGACTCCCCGGCAGGGACGGCCTCTCCCGGACCGGGTTTTCCCCCGCCGTTCCCCGCCGGATTGCCCTTCGGAGAGGGGTTGGAACCGGCAGGGGGGCCGGGATTGACCGGGGGGCCCTTCGGCTCGGGTTCGGGAGCCGGGCCTTCCGCCGGAGGCACGGGCCCCTCGACCGGGAGCCCCCTCGCCCATCTCGAGTGGACCAGCACGAGCCTCGGTATGCGGTCGAAGTCCTTGGCGAAATCGAACCGCCCGGCGCTGCCCTTGGACCAGTAGGATATGGACGAGAGCAGGTCGGGGTCGAAGGACATGCCCACCCCTATGGTCGAAACGGACACTCCGTCCTCGGCCATCCTCGAGACGAGGCCCTTGAAGTCCTCCACGGTCTCGTTGAACCCGTCCGATATCAGGACCACGTGCCGGATGTTGGCCTTGAAGCCCCTCAAGCCCTCGTGGGCGAGCCTCAAGGCGGGGTGGATGTTCGTGCCGCCTCCGGCCTCGATTCCCGACACCATGCGGGCGATGCGGTCCCCCTGCTCCACGGGCGTCAGCGGCGCGGCCCACTGCGCCTTGGAGTCGAAGACTATGACTCCGAGGGAGTCTCCGGCCTTGAGCTCCCCGACCGCGGCGATTGCAGCCTGCTTGGCGAGCTCAATCTTCTCGCCCGTCATGCTGCCGGACTTGTCGAGCAGAATCACGAGGGCCGCCGTGCCCGTCTCCACCGGCTTCCTCCCGCCGCTTCCCTGCGGTCCGGGCCCGGGGATTTCCGCAGGCGCCTCCGCCGGATTCTCGACGGGATTGTCCGGCGGATTCGGCGGCCCGGGATCCGGCTGCGGCGCCGCCTCGGGCCCCGCCGGGGGGGCGGGCTCGGGCAGGGGCGAGAGCGGGCTCATGCCCGCGAGGGGCGAGGGGGACCCCGCGGGCGCCGGCATGCCGCGCCTTCCGAAGACAATGAAAAGGCCGCCGCCGTCCTCTTCCACGAACTTGCGGATTGACCGCGCGAGGGCCGGGGAGACTTCGGGACCTGCCCCGGGCGAATCGAGTATCAGGACGTCCGCCTCGTGGAGCGCGGCGGAGGCGAGGCTCCCGTAGCCGGAGACCGTGACCCTGATGTCCTGGGCGGCAAGGGCCGCCGCGTACAGCGCGGCCTCGGGCCCGTCGGCCGCGAGCAGGACGCTGAGCCTGCCGGAAGACTCGACGTCCGTCCAGACGGAGTCGTTGGGGGCGAAGTCGTCGCCGGTTTCGAAGGCGGCTTCAATCCTGTGCCTGCCCTGCTTGAGCTCGATGCCTCCGAACGTGACCGAGCCGAGGTCGCCCTCGGCGAAGCTGAAGCTCTTTTCCGCGGCCCGTTTGCCGTCCACGGAGAGGGCGATTCTTCCCTCGGAGGAGAAGTCGGCGGAGTACCTGACGTCGGCCATGAACGGCTCGCCTTCCCGAATCCTGCCCGAAGGCCTGATTTCGACGAGCGCGAGGTCCCTCCGGGACCGCGGGGCGACCGTGAACGCGTGCACTGCGCCCCAATCCCCCCCTGCGGGGTCCGGGGGGCCCGCGAAGGCGGAGAAGAAGAAGATTTCCGCCGGTTCCCCGGGCAGTCCGGCCCTTGCGAGGGCCAGGACCGATCCGGCCGGCAGGGGCGGGCAGCCGTCAGCCGGGCCCGCGGCCAGCGCGGCTTGCGCGACCCGGATGGAGGCTTCTTCCCTCGGGAGCCCGGTGAGGTCGGCGAATCCCAATCCCTTCCCCAGGACAGCCACGCGGATGCGCGCGCCGCTGATGGACGCGGACGAGGAGATGCGCGCAATCCTGGCGGGCACGGTCGCCGCGGCCGCGGGATCGGCCCCGCGAAGGTCGGCGACGAATACGGCGTCGCGGGGTTCGAGGCCCGTGTCCCGCGCGAAAGGGGACGCGGCCGCGACCGCGGCGAGCGAGGCCGCCGCGAAAATCCAGGCATGGGGCCTGATTCCGCCGTTCCGCCGCCGCAGGGCGGCCGCAGCCATGGCCGCGGCGAGCAGCGGCACGGCGGCCAGGAACCACGGGGATTCGAAGCCAATCGGAAGGGACATCAATCCGCCCCCCCGGATTTTCGGCTAAAAGCAGCCTGGGTCCGGGCTATAATCGACGCCGGAATTTCAATGTTAGGAGAAAAAAATGCCAAACCCAACAGGAATAATCGAGACCAACAGGGGGGAGATAAGGTTCGAGCTGTTCAAGGACAAGACTCCGGCCACGGTGGAGAACTTCGTCAAGCTCGCCAAGAAGGGGTTCTACGACGGCCTGAAGTTCCACAGGGTGGTCCCGGACTTCGTCATACAAGGCGGCTGCCCGGAAGGGACGGGGAGGGGCGGGCCGGGATACAAGTGCGACTGCGAGATAGTCCCGGGGCTCAAGCACGGGTGCGGGGCGCTGTCCATGGCCCATTCGGGGCAGTGCAAGCACGACGCTAAGACCGGGAAGAAGCTGAGCGGGTTCTGCACGAACGGCTCGCAGTTCTTCATAACGCACAGGG
>JBFZBV010000147.1:0-8557 GCA_041308285.1 Planctomycetota bacterium
CTCATCGTGGACGACGAGCAGATTGTCAGGATCTCGCTCGAGAACTGGCTCAAGGCCGACGGGCACGACGTGGGCACGGCAGCGTCCGGCAAGGACGCGCTCGCAGTCCTGAACGACAAGCCGTGGGACATCCTCCTCATAGACCTCAAGATGCCCAAAATGAACGGCCTCGAGCTTCTCGACCGGCTGAAGGAGGCCAAGCCCGGAGCGCACGTCGTGATGATGACCGCATACGCGTCGGTGGAGACCGCGGTCGAGGCCATGAAGAAGGGGGCCTACGACTACCTCATTAAGCCTTTCGAGCCGGAGGAGCTCAGGCTCCTCCTCGGCAGGATAATGGAGCAGCGCTCGCTCGAGAGGGAGAACAAGTCGCTCAAGCAGAAGATTGACGAGGAGTCGGCGGACTCGGCGGAAATCGTCGGCGAGTGCAAGGATATGCAGGACGTATTCCAGCATGTCCGCGATGTAGCCTCGAGCGATTCCACGGTGCTGATTACCGGCGAAAGCGGCACGGGCAAGGAGCTGGTCGCCAAGGCCATCCACTCCAAGTCCGAGCGCAGGTACATGCCTTTCGTGCCCGTCAGCCTCGGCGCCCTTCCCGAGACGCTCATGGAGAGCGAGTTGTTCGGCCACGAAAGGGGGGCCTTCACGGGAGCGGCGTACGCGAAGCGCGGCAGGTTCGAGCTCGCGGACGGAGGAACCCTGTTCCTCGACGAAATCGGCGACATCTCGCCCAAGACGCAGGTCGATCTGCTCAGGGTGCTCCAGGAGAGGAAGTTCGTGCGCATAGGCGGGACGTCCGAGTTCTCGACTGACGTGAGGGTCATCGCCGCGACGAACCGGGCCCTGTCCGACCTGGTGTCGCAAGGCAAATTCCGGGACGACCTCTACTACCGCCTCAACGTGTTCTCCATCCACCTTCCGCCGCTCCGCGAGAGGGGCGGGGACGTAATCATTCTCGCCCAGAAATTCCTCCGGAAATTCGCCTCCAAAACGTCCAAGCCGGTGACCAGCTTCTCCAACGAGGCCCTGGAAATCCTCAGGACCTACCAGTGGCCGGGCAACGTCCGCGAGCTCGAGAACGCCATTGAAAGGGCCTTCGTCGTGGTGAAGGGGGACGTCATAAAGTCCAACCACCTCCCCTTCTCCATCCAGAGCACGCAGGGGCAGGCCAATCCTTCCTCCCTCACCGAAGTCGAGAGGCACCACATCCGCCGCGTCCTGGCGGAATACGGATGGAACATCACGCAGGCCGCCAAAGCCCTGGAAATCGACAGGGTCACGCTCTACAACAAGATAAAGAAGTATGATCTGAAAGAAGAGATCTGATGGATGCCGCCGCGAGGATTTCCATCCTTACGATGGGCGGCATCGATTCGGGCGCTGTCGATGCCGTTGCGGACGGGCTGAGGCGCGCCTTCTCGGCTGAAATCTGCGTATCCCCGTCCGCGCCCGTGCCTCCGACCGCCTGGATGGCCTCAAGGAGGCAGTACGATTCGACGCACCTCATCCTCTACGTGGAGACGCTCGCCCCGCCCGATTCCGGAAGGGTGCTCGCGATGTGCGACGTGGACCTCGCGTCCGAGGTGATGACCTTCGTGTTCGGCGAAGCCGAGATCGAAGGGCGCATCGCGGTCATGTCCCTCCACAGGCTCAGGCAGGAGGTCTACGGGCTTCCGGCCGACCCCGGCCTTTTCAGGGCGCGCGCCGCGAAGGTCGCGGTGCACGAAATGGGGCACACCTGGGGCCTGAGGCATTGTTTCCGGTATCGCTGCGTGATGTATCCCGCCGAAACCGTGGAAATCGCTGACATCAAAACGGAATCTTTTTGCGATTCCTGCACGGGGAAGCTCAAGGCGGCGATGGGGCGTTGATTTTCTATACGCCCGTATTTGCTTAATTCAACACTCCTCGGCTGATTTCGGCGCCCCTCTCCGATTGAATCGTGCCCTCTCCGCAGAGTGCTTTCCTTATCTATTTATCCGGCAACTAGTTATGAAATGAGCGTATTTCCCAGCATGCAATCCGGTTCGAATGGAACGCCTTTTGATATATGACCTATAGAAGACGGAAAGAACGGGGAAAAAGATGAAGAATGCAACAGACAGGAGGTGTGAGATGACGACCCCGAGAATCACGACAATGGCGGCTGCAATCCTGCTCACGGAATCGGGACTGCCCAAGTGCAAGTACATGGTTGAAGGCCTGCTGTCCCACAGGCTCTGCTCCCGCAAGGGACGCTGCGTGGGATGCTCGACCGAGGAGATGGCTCTCGAGAGGACGGCGAAAGCCTAGCGTCCTGTCCGGCGTGCGGACGGGACTCGCGGCTGCTCCGTGAATCGAGGCAACCTATACAAGGAGGATACACCATGCCGAACGAAGAAGAAGCAGTGGGAATAGAGAGACAGTGCATATGGATGAAGGCGGGGGTGATAAACTACAAGCTTTGCCCGCACAACTACGGCTGCCACCTCTGCGCCTTCGACAAGGCCCTCAGGGAGAAGGGTGTCAAGAAGCCCGGAGGCATCTTCAAGATATCGTGGCAGGACAAGCTCCGCAAGCTGGCGGGACCCGACCGGCTCTGCAGGCACATGCTGCAGGGGCTCGTGACGTTCAAAATCTGCCCCAACGACTACAACTGCGGAACGTGCGAGTACGACCAGATGGTCCAGGACAGGCTCGAAGCGACCGAAACGGGCGACATGAGGCAGGTTGCGGGCTTCAGGCTTCCCGCGGCGATCCACCTGCACGGGAACCATCTGTGGGTGAGCGTCGAGTACAGCGGCAAATGCAGAATCGGCTTCGACGACTTCTCCACCCAGTTGTTCGGCAAGGACCGGGAGATCCTGCTCCCGACGGTGGGGCAGGAGGTGAAGCAGAACGAGCCGTTCATGAAGATCAGGGCGGCCGGCCGGGATTTCGACGTGCCCGCGCCGATGGACGGCACAATCTCGGTCATAAACCCCCTGCACAGGTTCGCCAAGGACCTCGACCCCTACTCGAACGGCTGGGTCGCCTTCATTGAGCCCGGCCAGAGGATGCTGCCGAACCTGAAGAAGCTGCACTTCGGCGAGGAAGCGCTCGAGCTCCTGAACAAGGCATCCAACGACCTGTTCGAGAGGCTGAGCCCCGGCAGGAAGACGGCCGCCGACGGCGGCGCCGTCGTGGGGGGCCTCATATCTTCCATACCGGCCGACACGAGAGCCCAGCTCATAAAGGACATCGTGTTCGGAGCGTAGAAGCAGGCATGCAGGGGCGCCCGGCACGGCCGGGCGCCCCTGCTCCGCTGCCCTTTCTTCTTGCATTGCGCCCGGGCCTTCCATACGATTCTTCCCTGGTTTCCCGGCCGGAGAGGCGGTTCGGCCTCCGCTGCCGGGGCATTCCCCTTCTCGAATCGCAAGGGAGGAAGCGGCGATGAAGAATTCGAAAGCCCTGTTCCCGGCGGCGCTGTCGGCGGCGCTGCTCCTGTCGCTATCCGCGGCCCCGAGAGCAGTCTCGGCGCAGGCGGCCGGCGGGAAGGCCAAGGAGCTGGAATCGCTGGTGCCGGAGAAGACCGTCGTCTTCGTGACCTTCCGGAACCTCGGGGCGGCCAGGGAGAAATGGAAGAACACGGCGCTCTACAAGATTTGGACCGACAAGGAGGTGGAGTTCGCGGTCGAGAAGCTGCTCGGCAACTTCGAGGAGTTCAAGCAGGAAATCGAGCGGGAGTTCCAGAAGACGACCGGTGTGGAACTCCAGTCCGCCCTGGACATCCTCAAGGGCCAGCTCTCGTTCGCCGTCATAACCCTGCCTGCGCGGACCGAGGAGGGGGAGAAGCCCCCCTGCATGGCGTTCGCGCTGGACTTCGGCGCGCAGCAGCCCGTCGTGGAAAAGCTCATCGAGTTCGCCAAGCAGTCCGTGGGCGGGGGGGGCGATAAGCTCAAGACGGAAAAGGTGCAGATTGACGGGACGGACGTGTTCGCATTCGGCGACGACAACCTCAAGTTCCACTACGCATTCCTGGACCAGACGCTGTTCATCACGATGGACAGGGAGACGATGCAGGGCATTCTTTCGGCTCGCGCCGGGAAGGGCGGCAAATCCCTGGCGGAGTGCGAGGCGTTCGGCCGCGTGAGGCAGGCCACCGTACGCGACGGCGAGGAAGCCCTGTTCATCTACGCCGACTTCAAGGCCCTCAAGGACGGCATCGGCGAGATGGCCGGCATAGACGCCAAGGAGCTCGCGCAGTCCATCGCGGCGCTCGGCGTGGAAAACGTGCAGAGCATCGGCATATCGGTCACCTTCGCGGAAGGCGGCATCAGCGACGCCCTGTACGTGCACGCGCCCGGCGAGAAGAAGGGGCTCCTCAAAATCATCTCGCTCGCCAAGACCGGCACCCCGCATCTCAACCTCGTGCCGGCGGAAGCCATCTCGTACATGGGCCTGAGGCTCGACTTAGGCAGCATCTGGGACATCTCCATGGAGATGGTGAAGTCCTTCGACGAGGAAGCCCTCAAGGAAATCAACGAGGAGCTCGCCGAATTCCAGAAGAAGACCGGAGTGAACATCCGCGAGGACCTCATCGGGGCGCTGGGCGACGAGATATCCACGTTCAGCTCGTTCCCGAAAGGCGGCGGAATCATCCCCGAGGGCGTGACCATCTTCTCCCTGACGAACCCCCAGAGGTTCGAGGACGCATTCAGGAAGCTGATGGAGGCGGCGGGCCTCGAGCGCAAGGAGCTCGCCTTCAAGGGCCGCACCCTCAAGTACTTCACCGCGAAGATCGCCGCTCCGGGCGAGGGGCCCGGCGAGGGACCGGGGCCCGGCGAGGAAGGCAGGGGCCAGTTCGGGTCCTCCCCGATTCCCGGCGTGGGCATGGAATCACTCCTGCTCCTGAACCTCACGAGCTTCCAGAACTACTTCGTCGAGGGGAACTACCTGTTCGTCTCCAACCTCTCACAGAGCCTCAAGAGGGTCGTGGACAAGCTCGACGGCGGGGACAAGTTCGTCTCGCTCGCTCGGAACCCCCACTACTCGAGGCTCGTCTCGAGGCTGCCCGGCAGCCCCGGACTCGTCATGTACACGGACCTGAGGGGCATCTTCGACCTCGTCTACAACACGCTGCTGCCCCTGGGGCAGATAGGAGAGGTGTTCCTCCGCAAGGAGCTCAAGGTCCCGTTCGAGAACGCGGTCCTTCCCAGGAGCGAAGCGGTTTCCCAGCACCTCACCCCGTCGGTCACAGGCATCTCCACCCTGACCGAGGGCGTGATAATGTCGTCCTATTACACCACCGGGGTCACGACCATCGGCCTTGCTGCCGTGGGGATAGCGGGGGCCGCATCGGCCCTGTTCATGGCGAACCGCGGCGGGCCGGGCGGGCTCGTAGCGGCCAACGAGACGTCGGCCATGGCCACCCTCAAGATGATTTGCGCAGCGCAGGAGCAGTTCCGCGCGACGGTCGCGGTCGACCAGGACGGCAACGGCGAGGGCGAATACGGCTTCCTGCAGGAGCTCGCAGGCACCGCGGCATTCCGCGGGAACAAGGAGGGCAAGAAGGCCGATCCTCCCTTCCTCCCCCAGTACATGGGGTTCTGCGACCCGTCCGGCAGGATAGTCAGGAACGGCTACTTCTTCGCCGTGTACCTGCCGGGCGAGTCGAGCGCCGCCGCATCCGGGTCCGACGTGCCCGCGGCCGACGCGAAGTCCGCCGCCAGGCAGGAGCAGGCCTACTGCGTCTACGCATGGCCCATAATCTACGGGAACACGGGCAGGAGGACGTTCTTCATGAACCAGTCGGGGCAGATTTTCTACACGTACGCGTCGCTCAAGAACTACGGCGGCGACAACGCCCCGGCCCCCGAGGCGGCGTTCGACTCGAAGGGCCTCAATCCCAAGAACCTCGACGCCGTCGTGGCCGACGCGTCCCTCGGAGTCGTCTCCGCTGACGGAGAGATGTGGATGCCGGGCAACTGATTCCGAAGCCCGGGACCGGAAGGAAGCCGCTCAGGCGCGGACTGCAGCGATGAAGATTAAAACCTCGGCCAGGCTCGCGGGCCTCGGCAAGTACGCGTTCGCCGAAGTGGACAGGCTGGTATCGGAACTCAGGGCGAAGGGGGTCGATCCGATTGACTTCGGAGTCGGGGATCCCCGCATCCCCACGCCCGAAATCGCGAGGGAGGCCCTGAAGCGCGCCGCCGACGAGCGCGCCTGCTCGGGATACCCCCCTTACGACGGGCTGCCCGAGTTCCGTGAAGCCGTCGCCGCCTGGATGGGAAGGCGCTTCGGCGTGAAGCTCGACCCCTCGACCGACATATCCTCGACAATCGGGTCGAAGGAGGCCGTGTTCAACTTCGCCGAGGCCTTCGTCGACCCCGGCGACGTCGTCCTAATCCCGACTCCCGGCTACCCCCCCTACTCGAGGGGCACGAGGTTCGCCGAGGGCGAACCGTACTTCTATCCGCTCACCGCCTCGAACGGTTTCCTCCCTGAACTCGAATCGATTCCGCGCGAGGTCCTGCGCAGGGCGAAGGTGCTCTGGATTAACTACCCCAACTCGCCCTCGGGGGCTACGGCGCCGCCTTCGTTCCTGAGACGCGCAGCCGAATTCGGCAGGAAGAACGGCATCCTCGTGGCGTCGGACGAAGCCTACACCGAAATCTATTTCGGCCGCGAGCCCAGGTCCATACTCGAATTCGGCAAGGAGAACGTCCTTGCGTTCCACTCCATGTCCAAGCGCAGCGCCATGACGGGCTACAGAATCGGCTGGGTCGCCGGTGACCCCGAGGCCGTGGCCGCCTTCAAGAAAATCAAGACGAACATCGACTCCGGGACGCCGATGTTCATCCAGGACGCCGCGATAGCCGCCCTCGCCGACGAGACGCACGTCGCGGCCATGCGCGCGGAGTACCGGATACGCAGGGACCTCATGACGGACGCATTCTCCAGGCTCGGCCTTGATAAGTGCGTTCCCGATGCTACACTCTACATCTGGCAGAAGGTGCCCATGGAATCCGCCGAGTTCTGCAAGCGCCTTCTGAGTCCCGAAATTGCGGTCGTCGCCACGCCGGGAGACTGGATTTCCGACCTGACCGGCGACGGCCTCAATCCCGGCGCAGGCTACGTCAGGTTCGCCCTCGTGGCCGACACGGACCAGGTGAGGGTTGCGGCTGATCGCATCGGATCCATGAAGCTGGTTTGAAAGGCATTGAAATGCCGTCCAAGGCCGATGTCGAGTTCTTCAAAATCGCCGTCGCCAAGGGATACGTCAACGATGCGCAGGGGAAACGCCTCATCACGCTCCTGAGCCAGGCCGAGAGCAACACGGCAAGGCTCTCCATCGACAAGCTCATGGTTATGGAGGAGATTCTGTCGCCGGAACAGGTCAAGGAAATCCAGGAAGTGCAGCAGCGCAGGATTTTCTTCTGCACCTGCGGCCAGAAGCTCAACATTTGGAGTTTCAAGGCCGGCGAGAAGGCGAGATGCAAGTCCTGCAAGCGCGTCATAGACATCCCGGACCTCCAATAGCCCGCTCCCCGTCCGGCGCGGCCGATTCGCACGGCGGAAAAACGGGCATTTCCTTCCCGGCCGCCGCGCCGTTTGCTGACGATGAACCCTTTCAAGCAGGTTCTCTATAAAATTTACGAGAAGCGCCTCGAAAGGCTCGTGAGAGGCGGGACAAGGCCCAGGCACCTGGCCGTCATACTCGACGGCAACAGGAGATGGGCCAGGGAAATGCACATCACGGTCGAAAAGGGGCACAGGCTCGGCTTCGAAAACGTGGTGAAGATGGTCCACTGGTGCCTGGACCTCGACATCAAGGAGCTCACCCTCTTCGCGTTCTCCACCGAGAACTTCAACAGGAGCGACGAGGAGGTCGAGGAACTCATGGACCTGCTCGTCGACGCCTGCGGGCGGTTCCAGGTTGATCCGGACATCCACCGCAGCAAAGTCAAGGTCAGGGCCATCGGGAGGACCGAAGTCCTCCCCGAACGGGTCAGGGACGCCATCCGCAGGCTCGAGGACGCGACCTCCTCCTACGGCGCGTTCAACCTCAACATCGCCGTCGCGTACGGCGGGAGGGCCGAAATCGTGGACGCCATCAAGAACCTCTTCAGGAAGGTGCAGGACGGCGAGCTCTCGATTGACGACATCTCGGAGGACCACATCAAGAAGCACCTTTACAAGGAGGACATGCCGGACCCCGACATGATTATCCGGACATCCGGAGAGCAGAGGCTTTCCGGATTCCTCCTGTGGCAGTCGGCCTACTCCGAGCTGTACTTCGAGGAGGCGAACTTCCCGGCCTTCAGGAAAATCGACTTCCTGAGGGCGATGAGGACCTACCAGGACCGGTGCAGGAGATTCGGGAAGTGAAACCCTGCTTTTGGCGGGCTTTGCAGTGCCCACGTCCGACAGGAAGGACGATCACATAAGGATTTGCCTCGGCGAGGACGTGGAATTCCGCACCAAGTCCGCGGGATTCGAACGCCTCGACTTCGAGCACTGCGCAATGCCCGAACTCTCCCTCGACGAAATCGACACCTCCCTCGCCCTGTTCGGCAGGCGCCTGTCCGCCCCG
>JBFZBV010000148.1:0-3452 GCA_041308285.1 Planctomycetota bacterium
GCTGCTTGGAATCCGCGTCGTCAATCATCTTCGAAAGCGCGAGTGTGGAATCGTCGTACCTGCCCTTGCGCCATTTCTCCCTCTCCACCCAGGCGTCCCCCGCCTTCCTGACGGACTCGTCCTGGGAGGCGTTCAGGGGCTGGCCGGCCTGCGCGAGGATCTCGCGGACGAAGCTGGCCATGACCGCAGGGTGCGTGAAGGACGCGTTCGGCCCGACGCCCTCGATGTCGTTGGAAGCGCCCACGGCGAAGATCGCGAGCGGCATGTTCTTCTTCTGCGCTGCGAGCTGGGTCTTGGTCTGCACGTCGCCCGTGACGCTGAATTCCTCGAAAACCTGCTTAATCACGTTCTTGAGGTCCACGAACTGCTTGGACAGCGCAGGCCAGTCGGCCTTGTCGAGGAAAGGCGTCTTCTCACCGAGCCCGAACCTGTAGGCGCCCTTGGCCGCCGGATTGGGGGCCAGCTGCGACCGGAGATCAGCGACGGTCTTCTCGAGCCCGGCGGCGCGCTCGCGCAGCATCGCGGTCTCCGCCTGATCGACTGCTCCCTCCGCCATGGCGCCGGATTCGGCGATCTTCTTCTCGAGCTCCCTTATGCGGTCGTCTTTCGCACGGATTTCCCTGGACAGGGTTTCGATGCGGGCTTCAGGCTGGTCGTCCGCCTTGCCGTCCGGGGTACCGTGCGCCTCCTGGCCCGGGTCGATTCGGGAGTCGTCGCCCTTCCCGGCCAAAACGACTACGACGGCTACTATCGCCGCTGCGGCGACAACCCCGGCCAGGACGGATAAATGCCTTATATCGTTCATGACCGTTCGAACCTCCAAATCGGCTCCGCTCGATGGCCGGTCCGGCCAGGGCATGGCGGAAAAAACCCAGGCGCGCATGAAGCGCGTCCGGGACGTTCCAGGCTTCCTTTCGGCCGGAAGCCGCGAAAGGAGGCCTTCCCGCCGCCCGCCCCGAACCGCCTTGTATATGAGACAGCAACATCCGTGCCGCGTCAAGGCGGAGAAATCCTGGGATTGGCGGGCTGCGGGGACGGCGACTCCCGCAGGAGAGCCGGCGGCTCCGGTCCCGTATTGCGGATCGCGGGAGAGGCGCCCATAATGAGATCGGATTGCAGGTCGCACTGACGGAGGACGGCATGCCGGAACGCACTAAGGGGGCTCGAGGGCGCATAACCGCGGTGGCAGCCTTCGTCTCTGCTGTCGTCCTCGCGCTTGCGGCGCTCGTCGCGGCCGGGCAGGAGTCGCAAAGCGACGAATTCGTCTCCGAGCAGCGCGGCTTCCGCATCCGCAAGCCCGGACCGAAGTGGGCGTTCAAGGAGCCGGAGGACGCCTCCGCTGGATCGTACTCCCTGGCGATATTCCCGGAAAGCATGGCCGGAAAGGTCCAGGCGACCGTCAGGATTCAGAAGCTAAGGCTGCCGGGCGCCGACGCGGAGGAGATCCGGGACAAGGCGCTGGAATGGGCGCAGGGAAAGCCGGAGTATTCCGGGGCGGAGAAGATGAGCCTGAAGGTCGCCGGCCTGAAGGCGCCGGGATTCGAAATCCTCATGAAGTCGGGATCCGCCGCGTTCAGGGTGAGGCAGTTCTACCTGGTCAGGGAAGAAATCGAGTTCACTCTCGGCATTCACGCGGAGGAAAGCCTCTTCGCGGCGAGCGCCGTGGTGCTCGAGGGAGTGCTCAGGACCTTCGAGTTCGCCGCGCCCCAGGCCCGGCCGGACGTCGGGGCGCTGCTCCCGGAACTCGCATCGAAGTGCGGGAGCGAGCTCGAATGGGCGGGAACCTGGCGGGAGGCTTCGGAAAGGGCCGGCAAGGAGGGCCGGCTGGTCCTCGTGTTCGTGCGCGAGACCGGCGGGTTCCAGACAGCCGACACCTTCATGTCATGGGCCTTCATGGATCCCGACGTCGTGGGGCTCGCAAAGACCAGGTTCGTGGCGTGGAGGTTCAGGAAAGGCTCGGGCGCGCCGTTCGAGTCCCATGCCGCCTACGGGCTCGGGCCTTCCACGTTCGGCAGTTCGCTCCTGGTGGCGGACGAGTCCGGGAGAATCCTGGACGACACGTTCAGCATGGAGGCGTCGTCGGTTCACGACATGCTCGTTAAGTCCCTCTCGCGCCTGAAGGCCGCCGGGCCCGCGGTCCCGGAGGGGCTGGCCCCCGCCTCCCTCGCGGAATGGCGCATGCGCCGCGGCGAATACGCCGATGCAGCCGCCCTGCTTTCGTCCCCGAAAACGGGACAGGAGCACCTGGCCGCTGCGTCGCTGCACAGGAGGCTCAGGCGCGGCGAAGAGGCGCTCGCGGATCTCGGCAGGGCTGAAACGGCGGGCGGACCTGAGGTGGCGGCGGAGGCGGCCGTGGACAGGGGGATCGTGCTGGCCAGGATGGGGCGTTTCAAGGAGGCGTACTCGCGACTCTCTGCGGAGCTGGACCTTCGCCCGGATTCCGCCAGGGCGCAGGAGGCGATCTACTGGCTGGGCGCGTGCGCGATGAGGATTGCCGGACCCGGGGCCGCGGCGGACGTGTGGAACAGCCTGGTCTCCTCGCACCCTGAAAGCAGGTGGGCGTGGAAGGCGGCCGCGGGCATGACCGCCCCCGGGTTCCGTCTCGGAGCGGCGGAGCCGCTCGCCTGGCCGTCCGGGGCCGTGCTGGACGCCATGAGCGTCCCGGAGCTGGAAAACCCGGGCGAGGCCGGCGCGCGATCGGCGGAAGAGCAGGCGGTCGGGTATCTCCTCGGCCGGCAGCGGCCTGACGGATCCTGGGTCTGCCCGTCGGAGATAGCGCAGGCGTCGGAGAGAATCCCTTCGGACCTGACCGTTGCGATTACTGCGATTTGCGCGATGAGCCTCATGCCGCACATGGCCAGGGCGGAGGCGGCGGCGGCTGTGCGCCTGGCCGTCGGATTCCTGCGCCAGGCGAGGGCCATAAGCGCAGCAGTCGGCGATCAGTCCTACTTCATGGACTACGGCGTGTGGAGCAGGGCGTATACGCTCTGGTGTTTCGCGGAGTGCATGAAGCGGGGCATCGCGGCGAAGGAGACGCTGCAGCGCGCGACGGCGGATCTGCTGGCCGAGCTTTCCCGCAAGCAGAAGTCCGGAGGCGGGTGGAGCTACTACGTCACCCGGGATCTGGATACGGCGGGCCGTCCTGCGGACCAGTCCATATCCTTCGTCACCGCGGCGGTCGTCATGGCACTGGCCGCTTCCAGGGACGCCGGCATCGAGGTGCCCGAGAAGATGTGCGCTGCCGCGGTCGGCTGCCTCGAACGCATGAGGAACCCGGACGGCACGTTCGAGTACATGCTTTTCCACGGCGCGGAGAACGCGCCGCGCAAGCCGAATCCGGCGGGGTCCGCCGGCCGCGGGCCGGCATGCGCG
The DNA here is from genome assembly GCA_041308285.1 of Planctomycetota bacterium. Classification (GTDB taxonomy): domain Bacteria; phylum Planctomycetota; class JAKEIC01; order JAKEIC01; family DYIT01; genus PPR-0505. Next base: position 3,373 of record JBFZBV010000148.1, read on the forward strand.
CTTGCGCTCGCGAGATGGCACAGGGGCGGTACGGACGACGTCCGCAGGGCGCTCGACCTGTTCGAGAAGCATTCGGCGTC
>JBFZBV010000149.1:0-7889 GCA_041308285.1 Planctomycetota bacterium
CGGACGATGAGGATGTCAGGCCGGAGGTCCCGTCGCCGCCGGAACCGGCCGTCGCGGCAGTCCAGGTCGACCCGTCCGTGGTGTATTCCGCCGCGATTGTGCAGGTGTCGCCCTCACCGTCGGTGAGGATGTAGCTGATCGTGACGTCCCCGGACTGGGTCGTCGACGGAGTGGTCACTGCCGCCGAAGGCGGCTGGTTGACGGGCGGGGGAGGAGGGTCGTCGTCCTCGCTGGAGCACCCCCAGAACAGCGGAATGATTGTGATCAGCGCAATCAGCAAGAACCGGAAATGCCGTCCACTTCTGTTCATCGCGAATCTCCTTACTGCCGTAAGCGCGGAAGCCGGCCGGCAAAACCGCCCGGCTATTGAGGTCGTCACCGGCATCCTGAACGGACGAGTGCCTTCAACCGTTTGCCCGATTCCTGGAATTTCCGCGGCGGGGGCCCATGCCGAAGAACGGTTGATTCCGCGTCAATCGCGGCAGTGAATGAGAGGGGCGGGGCCGAACGGCCGCCCCGCCCCGTTGCGGAAGCTTCTCTTCACGGCCGGGTCAGGGCGCGGTGTTGACCCAGACCGATGCCACGGGCTGGCCCGCAGACCAGTCCTGGCCGCAAATCAGGAAGAACCTGGGCCCTGAGCCCGGCGCGGTGATGGGGCTGGTCGCGCATGCGGCGTTGAACACGTCCGCGTTGGCCACGTTGCCTCCGGTGAGGCCTTCCCATGCGCCGAGCGTGCCGTCCGCGTTGATTTCGTTTGCCGCCATCTCCGTGCTTCCGATGGCTCCGTCGTAGATGCCCTCGGCAGCGACGATTTGTCCGAACGAATTCCACATGACGTGCTTCTTGCGAATCTTCCCGAGCACGGTCGATCCCGTCACCGCGAACGCGCCCACTTCGCCGCCTATGAGCGATGCGCAGTACGCGTTGTTGACGTAGTTCCCCTGCGTGGAGTCGTTGGGATTCGTCGACGCGGCCGTCTCCCCGCCGAACAGGTACATCTTCCCGCCGAAGGCTGTGACGGCCGTTGATCCCGCGGCGGCAGGTAGCACCGTCTGGGACGTTGCGAAAGCTCCGAGGTTGCCGCCGGACATGACGTCCGCCTGGAATATCGTGTCGACGGGATTGCCGGACGTATCGTAGCCGCCCACGACGAAGAGCCTTCCCCTGTACACGATGGCCGCGTGGCCCCATCTGGGAGCCGGAAGCGTTCCGGCGACCTGCCACGTGCCGAGCATCCCGTCGGACAGCGTCGCCATGGAGGAGTACACAGTATCGGTGCCGCCGGGCGCGTCAGCAGCCGCGGCCTGCCCTCCCACCGAGTACAGACAGGCAGTGCCGTACGGGACGGAGCTGTTCTCGCATGTCGCCGCGGCGAGCGCATGGAATGCCCTTTCCGCAGGCATGTCCTGCACGTCGGTCCAGGCCGAGTCCACGGCGAAAGTCGGCCCGCTCACGGAGAGCTCGAGGAACCGCGCGTCAGCCCTGTTCGCGGGCGTCGCTCCTCCGGTCTGGCCCCCGGTGACGTATATGTAGGCCAGGGAGGTCGTGTACGGGACTGCGACCGCCTTGAGGCCCCGAAGGGCCTCGGGATACGCGGTGGTCGAGCCCCATGCGAGCGAGTCGGGATTGAAATCCGGGACCGACACGAGGTCGAGATCGACCCCGTTGCTCGTGCCGTGCTGCGTGATGACGTATACCTTGACCGTCACAGGGGGCGTGAACGACGCAGGGACGATTGCGACCGCGGAAATGGCGCTCCAGGAACTCGCGAGCGGAACGACGTCGACGGTGCTTGCCGGCCCTTCGAAGCGGACGGTCCCCGGAGAGTCCAGGAAACCGGAACCGTTTATCTCGATTGCCGTGGATATGCTGCTCTGCGGGTCCTGCGAAGAGTTGACGTCCGTTATCTCCGGCATCGGAGGCGGAGGAGGCGGCGGAGGATCGTCCTCCTCGCTGCAGCCGGACGCGACTGCCAGGCAAATCAGGACAGGGAAACAGATCCACAAGCGCGGTTTCATTTGTTTTCTCCTAAAGGTTGCGGCGGCCGCTATTTGCCGCCTTTTTTCGCGGTGTCCCGGTCGGCCTTTCTCCCGTTGGCATCTTCTCGCTGGCTCCGGGCCCTTTCCTGGTACTCGAGAGCCTTTTCCCTCATGCTCTGCATGATGTCTTCGAGGATTCTGGCAATCCGCCTGGCCTGCTCCTCCAGGCTGCCGTCGATTTTCTCCATCGATTCAATCTTCTTGCGGGCGATTTCGAGGACCACTTCTGCAGGGACGCCCTGGCGAATCGCCCTCCTCGCGTGCCGGAAGACGTTCCGGACGGCCGCAGCGTCGAGGTTGCGCGCCTGGGCGGCCGTTGCGACTTTCATGATGCGCTCGCAGACTTCCTTGGAGTCCCCGTCTCCTGCCCTGGCCACTTCCTCGGCTTCCTTCAGGGCGGAGGCCGCCTTGACGGGGCCTCCTGCGGAGGAAAGCCCGCGCGCGGCCTGGACGACGCCTTCTTCGGCGAATCCCCACTCAAGCATGGAGTTGCATTGCGCGGCAAGCGCAGCGGCCGACTCGGCGCCGCCGGCGGTTCCGACGGAGCGCAGCACCTCTGCTGCCGCCCGGACGCGAACGGTCTCGTGACGCATGCACCTGCTCATGACCTGCGCGCAGAGCATTTCGGCCTCTTCCTCCGTGAAGTTCCTTTCCCGGAGCGCGGCCTTCAAGGCGGCGCGCAGACCCGCGAACAGCTTCTCGCGTTCGGCGACCCTCGCGACCTCCCTCTCCCTGTCCGACTCGGCCTCCGCGGCGCAGGAGACCGCGCAATCCGAGGCCCTGGACATGGCCGAGACGGCGTTCTCGGGCAGGCCGCCGGACGAGGCGAGTTTCCTGATTTCGCCGCCGCACCGCCTCAGCGTGCCGGCCGAGTTCGCGAATGTCTCGCGCATGTCCTCGCGCAGCGCCGCTCCCTGCCTTGCGGCTTTCACGGCGCCTTCGCGCACGAGCACTTCGAAGGCGGCTGCCACGGACTCGACGTAGCGGAATCGGCCGGCACGGGCGAGCGCTTCCATCTCCCTCACCCGCTCGCACGCGAACCTGAGGCACAAATTCGCCTTCTCGGCCTGCGAGTCCGCCATGGCCACGGCCAGCTGCTCCTCGGTCATCTTCTCCACGTACGCCGGGCTTTCCGGCGTGACGGTTTCGGCGGCATAGGCAGTCCGCCCGCAGAAAGCGAGGCAGGCCGACGCGACCGCGAGCAAGGAAGCCATGCCGGTTCTTGCGAATGATAGGTCCATGTCATCACCTTTCTTTCCAGTTCGCTTCTCCGAACGCCGACTCGAGGGCCTCGGCAGTCTCGATTGCAGTCATCAGAGCCTCTCCGGCCTCGCCGCCCTTCACTGCGGCGGCCATTTCGCGCCACTGGGCGTCCGCGGCGGCCGCGGAATCGAGGATTCGGCCGGAGTAAGCCCCGATGTCCTCGTCGTTCTGATTCGCCTTTCTCAGGCTGCCGATAATCCCCGTTCTGACGAGCTTCTCCCAGGACCTGACGATTGGCACCAGCGAGCCGATGTCGCCCCTGCGGAACGCCGCCGCGGCCATCCCGGCCTTCTCCGTCGCGGTCCTGTCGAGAATCATTATCACGCTCTCGGACCCGCTGCTGTCCGCCAGACTTGCCGTCGTTTCGGCCTCCGAGGGGCTTGGCCCGGGCATGACTGCAGGCACGGGCCCGACGCGCACCACTCCGAGGCGCGGAAGCGACAACGCGAAGAAGAACAGCGCCGCGGCGGCCGCGGCGGGCAGAAGCCGCGCGGCCGTTCTCGCCGCGTCCGGTCTGCGGACCCCCGCGGCGCGGGGCCCATCCGCGTCCAGGCGGGCGGAGACCCTCCCGGGGAACTCGCGCCAGTACCCTTCCCCGGGATCAGGGACGGGATCGCTCTCAAGCAGATTCTTGAGATTGTCCATGGCCTTCTTCGTCTCCATCAATGCGACAAGGCACCGATTCGGGGCAAGAGCCGCTCAGCAGATCCCTGAGCCTGTTTCTCGCCTGGAAGAACCTCCACCGGATTGTGCCCTCGGGCACATCTAGGCTCCTGGCAATCTCGGCCAGCGGAAGGTTCTCGATTGCGTGCAGAATCAGGACCGCCCTCTGGTCCTCCGGAATACTGCCGAGCGCTTTCCGGACGATTGATGCGGTCTCCCTGCTCGAGGCGCAGTCGGCGGGATCCGCCGCGACCCGAAGGTCGGCCGGAAATCCGAAATCCGCCGGAGTTTCCCGCCTGGACGACTTCTTCCTGAACATGTCCCGGCAGATGTTCGCCGCAATGGCGAGGATCCATGCCCTCATGTTCGTGCCGGTCCTGAACCTGCCGAGGTTCCGGGAGACATTGACGAACGTCTGCTGCGCGGCATCGTCCGCTTCGTCGTGCTTCCCGGTCATCCTGAAGCAGAAGTCGTAGACGCATCGCATGTATTTCCTCACGACGGCCTCGAAGGCGGAATGATCCCCTTCGCGGGCCCTGTCAATCAGGTTATTTTCAGAGTCCTCCAGGCTGCACGTCCTTCAATAGGCTCCCCGGCGTCCTGAACGCACGAGGGCGTCCGACCGTTTGCCTGATTCCTCGAATCCGGTTCTTTTCACGCGTAAAAAACCGCAATCACGAATCTAATCCGCTGCAGCGATTCTGCGGATTTCCGCGGCGGATTTGCGGCATGCAGCAAGCGCTTCCGCAGCTCCGGGGAAATCGGGGGATATGTCCCCGAGCGAGTCTTCCATTTCTAGGAGGGCGCTCAGGGCTGCCCGGGACGCGAAAGACACGTCCTCGCCGGATTCGGAGGCGGCGCGGAACGATTTCAGGAGCCCGTCGTCCGCGAGCTTGACGAAGGATTTCCCGAGAGCGACGAGCATATCCGCGTCTTCGGGTGCGAGATTACCCATGCGAGCGACGACGTCCCTCATGAGCCCGATGATGGCGTTCGCCCGCGCTTCCATGCCGGAAGCCTCTGCAAGGCTCGAAGTCGTCCTGCAGGCATCCTTGGGGAAGGCGGAATCCTTCGGCATCACGGGCTGGGACGAGCATGAGCAAAGGCAGAGAATCGTCAAGGCCGCCGCCGGCATGCGGAGCAGGCCGGCCTGCGGCCGACGCTCCGATACGGTGTTGATTCCGCACGGGTGGAACCCGGTCATGTCCGTTCGCCCGAACATTGGATTCGCGGCATCATAATTCCAGCCGGAAACCCAGCCCGATTCTGTTCTGGCGGAAATCCTCGGACGAGTCGCTGCCTTCGCCTCCGTTGAAGGAGTACTCGGCCAGCAGGTTGAATTCGTCCGCCAATTCGAATTCGACCCTCAGCGTTGCAAGCAGGGAATGAGCGTGCCTGCCCGAATGGAACGCGTCGTACCTGTACTGGACGTAGAACGACAGGAGGATGGCGTCCGGATCGTCGACGACGACTGATAAGGATGCGAGCGATCCCAGTTTCGACTCCCCTTCGACGTTGGAGAGGAGGTGTTCGACGCGAATCTCCGCCCTGGCGAAAACGAACGGGCTGTCCGAAAGGGCGAGCATGAAGCCTGCGAAGACCCCGTTCCTCCGATCGTGCCCGGAAATACGGAAAAGCTCGTCGTAGTCGAACTGATAGCCCGCATCCGCCGCGGACTCGCGGCCGGACAGGTCGATTTCAATCTGCGCCTGCGCCCGGATTCTCCAGAAATCCCTGAAAGGGTCGGCGCCCTCCGCATACCACCCGGCGACGTCTGCGGAAAGACTGAAGCATCCGGCGATTCCCTGACGAGCCTGTGCGCCGCCTTCGAGCCGGACCGCGGACAGGGTCGGGGAATATTCTCCTCGGCCTTTCCCCTGGATTCTGACCCGTGTCTTTTCGAAAGGGTTGAGATTGAGACCGCACTGGGCCTGTCCCAGGGCAAAAGCCCCGTACTCGGGCTCGTGTGGGAGCCAGGAATACTCGAATCCGCCGAGGGCCTCGAGCGCGCCGAAGGCGGCGGCCGCCGGCTTGCGGTCGAAGGCGAAGTCCTGGCCCCATGCGGACCCGCACAAGGCGGCAAGTGCGAGAGCCGTTGCGGCGCATGAAGCTTTCATCAGCGGACAACATATAGGACGACGCTCGGAATGGCAAGCCGGGACCCTGAAGCGGGGCGCTTCTCCCGGCATGGCCTGGCACTGAAGACCGACGAAGGCATGGCGTATTCGTCCGACAGGCGCCGGACGGGAGAAGACGCGCCGCCCGGACACTGGAGGATGAGGCGCAGGGCCTCTGCGGATGCCGCTGCACCGGCCTGGCGGCCGCCGTCGATTGAAGGCTTGATCCCTTTCGACCGAGACGCATACAATTCCATCTTGTCCGGCGGAATCCGCCTCGGATTCCGCGTTCGCTTCATGAGGTTGTGAAAGGAGCGGCTTTGGCCGGATACGAAGGTAAACACCTGGTCCTCGCGACAATCGAGGACCTCGTCAGGGCGATGTCGATACGCCAGCTCGGGGCCTATTCCGAGTCCATCGGGATAAAGACCACCCTGCTCATTCTCGTGAAGCAGCCCGGCGGGCATATCAGGCCGATAACCTTCACGCCCTCGGAGGTGTCCCGGATTGCGGCCTTCCTCAAGGAAGAGAAGGTCACGCACCTCGGGTTCTACCTGATGACCGGGTCGTTCAAGCCGTACCGGGCCCTGGTCGCCGCTCTGAGGAAAGAGGGCTTCGAAGGCGTGATTCTGGCCGGCGGAATACACGTCAGGCTGTGCCCGGAGGAGTCCCTGGTCGATGGCGTGCAGTACGCCGTGCAGGGGCCGGGAGAGAAGCCGCTCAAAGCCGTCTTCGAGGGGAAGGACCCCGCCTCGATTCCGGGCCTCGTGTGGAGGGACGCGGGCGGGAAGACCGTCGTCAATCCGGTCGCGCCGGACCAGGCAATGGAGATGGACGACCGGCCGTTCCCGATTTGGAGGCTGGACCGGGACTGGGTGCTCCTCGACGGCAGGCTCAGGAAGCTGACGGCGGGCATACACAAAGCCTATGCGGGCTGGCACGGGAAGTTCTACGACTTCCTGAGCTCAATCGGCTGCATCTACAAGTGCGCCTACTGCTGCCAGGTGCACAAGGGGAAGATACTCAGGATGAGCGTGGACAGGGCAATCAGGGAAATAAAGCATGTCCGCGAGAACCTGCCGTTCATCGAAGGGGTGAACATCCAGGACGATTCGTTCGTTTCCGGCCCCAAGGAATGGGTGGACGAGTTCTGCAGGAGGATGAAGGCCGAGGTCGGCCTGCCCTTCATCGTGCGCATGATTCCGCGCCAGGTGACGGCGGAACTGGTCGAGAAGCTGATTGACGCGGGGATGGTATACGTCACGATGGGGCTCGAGGGGTCGGACAGGCTCAACAGGACGCTCTACAAGCGCTCCCAGACCGCGGAGTACTTCATCCCTGCGGCGAAGGAGGTTCTCAACCACGGGCTCATACTCTCGATTGACCTCCTGATTGACAACCCCTACGAGACCGAGGAGGACCTGAAGGAGATTGGGACCACGCTCAACTCCCTGCCGAGGCCGAACTGGTGGGTCGTATGGCTGTCGCTGACTCCGTTCCCCGGCACGCCCCTGTACGAGCGCGCCGTAAAGGACGGGATGCTGGAGAAGTTCCCGACCGACGCGTACGACGCAATGCTGGTGCCGACCAGGGAGGGGGCCTACCACACGCCGGAGTTCTGGTACAAGCTGAACGCAAGGCTGCTCCCCATGATAAACCCGGAACTGGGGCGGAGGCTCATCGAGGCCGGGCCGGACGACCCGGCTGCGGTGAAGATGGTCATGCGCCTCACCAAGTGGCTGCTGAGGGCCAGGAAAGTCACGAGCTTCATGCGCGACAGAGTCCCGATTTTCTACAACGTCCTTTT
>JBFZBV010000150.1:0-12787 GCA_041308285.1 Planctomycetota bacterium
TTGGAAAGGACGGTCAGGATTGCCATCCACACGGGGGCCCGCCTTGGAGAGCTCATCGCGGCCGAGTGGTCATGGATCAACCTTGCTCAGAATCGCATCACCTTCCCGGGCCGGGAAACCAAGTCCAAGCACAGTGGGCGGGGCACGCATCCATCAAGAACACGGAGAGGTACGCCTACGTCCTCAAGTCCCAGGAGGACGAGGATATAAAGAAGTTCGGCGGAAAACTTGTTCAAACGCTGTAATATAGCTAAGAAAGGAGCTGATATCATGCCAAATAAAGATGGGAAGGGGCCAAAAGGTCGTGGCCTACGCGATGGACACGGGAAGGGAAAAGGGAAGGGAACCAGTAAACCAGCCGGCCAGAAAAAGGGTGGTAAAAAGGGCGGATGCTAATCGCCGAAACATTCGTTTGCACCGGACGACAACCCGCCCGATTGAATTTCTACGTACTACAACGTTCGTGCCTAGCGGGTTGTCGCCGGTGAAATTGGGCGCTCCCGGCATGGGAGCTGGCTTCTGCAGCAGAAGACCTGTGGCAGGGCCATTTGTCTTCGGACGTAACATCAAGGAGTATTAAATATAATGCCACTCTAGCTCAATGGCAGAGCAGCGCATTCGTAATGCGCAGGTTATCGGTTCAAGTCCGATGGGTGGCTCAGACGTGCGCAAGGCTCCTCTTCGAAGTGTCTCCGGCCCGTCAAGGCGCATTGGAATGCTGAGATGAACGCAATCCCTCGGATGACCCGCGCGCCGGCCCTGGTCCTCGCCCTCTTTGCCGCGCTCATGCTCGCGGCGCCGGAATCCTCCGCACAGGACGACGGCCCCCCGCGCATCGACACGGCCAAGGTCTTCGCAGGGCTCCTCGCGCGCATGAAGAAGCTCGACCTCTCCACGGTCTGGGACGTGGCCCTGAAGGTCCAGGATCTCGGGCCGGAAGTCGTGGAACACGCCAGGGAAGCCATGACCAGCCCGGAGCCCCACGTGAAACTGGCGCTCGCCAAGGCCCTCTACGCCCTCGACGCCGCTGATCCGCACGCAATCTCGGGCCTGCTCGACGGCCGGGACCCGAAGGCGGCCGAGATCGCCGCGAGGCTCATGGGGCTCGGCAGGGACGCCGAAGAAAAGATTCTCAGGGAGGCCGCGAAGAAACCGCTTTCGCCGCTCGTCAGGGTGGCCTGCGCGGCGTCCCTGTGGGACATCACGGGATCCGAGGAGTGGAAAGGCGTGCTGCAGGGCATGCTGACTTCCGGGGACGCGGCCGCCGCGAGATCGGCGGCGATTGAGCTCGGCAGGATGGGCGACGTGCACCTCGTGAAGGGCCTGCTCGAGAAATACAGGAACGAGCCGTCCCTCGGGGGACGAATCTCCACGGCGATTCTCGACTCCCAGGAGATACAGGCCGCGCAGGACGAGGTCTCCATACGCAAGCACGACCTGTTCGAGGAAGTCGCCTCGCTGGTTTCGAATTCCTACGTTGACGACACCGTTCAGGAGGCTTTCAAGCCGAGGAAAATCGACCGCGAGTTCCTCGTGGACGCCGCCGCCTCCGGCATCGCATCCTCGCTCGACCGGTTCTGCGGCTACATGACCAAAAAGGCGTACGACGAGGACCGCACGCGCGCGTCGGGCAGCTACGCCGGAATCGGGGCCTACGTGAGGACCATGGATTTCGACCTGGACGGCACCGGCGAAAAATCCCGCGTCCTCAGGGTGGACCGCCCAATCTACACGCCTCCCGCGCCCGCGTACAAGGCTGGCCTCAGGTCGGGAGACCTCGTGCTCGAAGTGTTCGACCCGAAGACGGAAAAGTGGTCCAGCCTCGTGAACCTCGACCTGCAGGAGGCCATCGAGAAGCTCAAGGGGCCCGTGGGGACGGACGTGAAGGTCCGGGTGAGGCACAGGGGCAAGTCGACACTCGACGAGCTGACGATTACGAGGGCCATGATCACGATAAACGTGGCGGTGCCCGACATGCTGGAGGCCGGGATCGGGTACATCTACCTCAAGCGGTTCGACAACAAGGCTTCGCAGGACCTGGAGAAGGCGCTTGACGTCCTCGAGACCAACGGCATGAAGGCCCTAATCCTCGACCTGCGCGGCAATCCCGGCGGCGCGCTCACCGAGGTGCTCGACTGCTGCAGGAAGTTCCTGAACGGATCCACGTCGATGCTCATAACTTACACGCTGGGCAGGACGGCGGAGTGGACCAAGTGGTACTACACGACCAGGGGCAAGACGCACCCGCCGTTCCCAATGGCCATCCTTATTGACAACGACTCGGCATCCGGGTCGGAGATGCTCTCGGGCGCCATGCAGGCGTACAAGAGGGCGGTGGTAATCGGCGAGACCTCCTACGGCAAGGGGTCCGGGCAGACGGTCTTCCCGCTGATGCAGAGCCGAGACGCCGCGGGGGATCCGCAGCGCTTCTTCCGCATGACCATTTTCAAGTACTACCTCCACAACAAGACCAGCATACACCAGCGGGGCGTGAAGCCCGACATAGAGCAGGAATACGACAAGATTTCCGCATTCCAGTACTTCTGGCAGGAGAAGCTGCTGAGGGACGACAGCATCACGGCCTTCATCGACTCGGTCTGGGCCAAGGAAAACATCCCTCTCTTCGACGGCCTGGCGCGCTTCGACGACTTCGACCACGCGAAGTACCCGGGATTCGACAAATTCTACACCTCACTCGACACCAAGCTCGACAGGAACTACGTGCGCAGGCTCCTGAGGACGCAGATTCGGGAGCGGCTCCAGGACGAGAAGGGCATGGCGTACGAGCGGGACGACTTCCAGGAGGACTCGCAGATCCAGCGGGCCATCATAGAACTCCTTCGCCAGATCAGAATCGACCCCAAATCGGTCCCCCAGTACGCCCACTTCGCGGACAAGTTCAAGTGAATCGCGGGAACTCCGGCGCATGAGCCCGTTGGCGAAATTCTTCATCCTCGGCATGGCAGCGTCTTTCCCCCTGGGCTTCACCTACTTCTTCCTCCTCCTGTTCCTCACGGGCTTCTGCGACAAGCCCCTGCACAGAATCAGGGCGCTGGACGTGGTGTTCAACTTCGGCCCTGCAATCATGGCCGCCGCAGCGCTGGCCGCGATCTGCTCCGCGGTCTGGCCCCTGTCGGTCCCGGCGTACGCCATGGGGTTCAGGAGGCTCTTCCGCAGGGTGTCGGCCATGGCTGCGGACGGCCGCAAGGCCATCATCGAGGAGGACCGGTGGCCGGTGTCGATCCAGAAGCCGGCCGCAGGCACGCCGGGGATTGAGTTCCCCCCGCAGGACCCCGGGAGCAGGGCCGCATGCCCGGTGTGCATGGGTCCCCTGTCGGGCGAGGTGAAAATCTGCCCTGCGTGCGGCGCGGCCCATCATGCGGAGTGCTGGGAATTCCACGGCGGCTGCGCCATGTTCGCATGCAAGCCCAAGTCCTGAACTCGTTCTCTGTGCCCTGATTTACCTGATTGAAACTTCCCCGGGGCCGCCAATGACATGTGGGACGTCATCCGGAGCGACCGAGTGGACCAGGTCCCGATTACATTTGGGACCAGGTCCCGTATGTAAATGGGACCAGGTCCCGATTTCGATAAAAACATTCCAACATAATGCAGCGTCTTGGGTTGCGAAAAGGCCCTCAGCTGCGATTCTGAAGAGCGTAATTGGCCGCTGAAGCACCTGCCAGGCGGCCGCTGGAGAACGCCCACTGCAGGTTGTACCCCCCGCAAGGCCCGTCTATGTCCAGGACCTCTCCCGCGAAGAAGAGGCCGGCCGCAATCCTGCTCCCGAGGGTTTCCGGATTGACGCCCCGGAGGTCCACGCCGCCCCGCGTAATCACGGCCTTGTCGAACCCTTCGGTCGCGGCTATGCCGATTTCCATGCCGCATAGAAGATCCGCGAGCTTGCTCTCCCCAGCGCGGCTCATGGCGGCAGCCTTGGCATCGCCAAGTCCAGCCAGGTCCGCCAGCGCATGCGCGAGTTTCCTGGGCATCATCTCATCTAGGAGACGGACCACAGCGGTTCCGCCGCGCTCCGCCCTCCACGACCGAATCCTGGCTGCAATCGCCTTGGGGTCCTCCCCGGGGAACATGTTGATCCTCACGGTCGCGTTGCCGCGACGGGCGAGGATTTCGGAGACGTCCCCGGAGATGTCGAGAATCGCCGGCCCTGAAAGGCCCCTGTGCGTGAAGAGCACAGCGCCTTCGGCGCGGGCCCTGCGGCCGGGCCCGGCCACCGACGCGGCGGCGGAATCCAGCACCACGCCGGCGCACTCGCCGACCCAGGATTCCGCTGCCACGAGGGGGACCAGGGCAGGAACTGGAGCCTTGAGATCATGCCCGGCGCTTTCCGCGAGCCCGTACCCGTCGCCGGACGCGCCCAGCGAGGGGTATGCGAGCCCGCCAGTGGCGATTACAACGGCCGGAGCCGCGACGAAGCCCTTCGAGGTCCGCACGCCCGCCACGCGGCCTGCGCGCAGTTCCAGCGCACGGGCCGGCAGGCCCGCGGCCACGGCGACGCCCAGTTCCACGGCCCGCTTCTCGAGTGCGTCCCTGACGTCCCGAGCCCTGCCCGAGGCGGGGAACCAGTGGAATCCGTCGGACATGACGCAGGGCACGCCCATACGCTCGAGTCCGGCCAGGAGCGACTGCGAATCGAGCGCGTCCAGCGCGGGGGCCATGAACCTGCCCCGGCGGCCGAAGCGGGCCATGAAGTCCGCGGCGGAGGACGCGTTGGTCAGGTTGCATCTGCCGCCGCCCGTGGCGCAGAGCTTGACGCCGGGCCTGCCGAGCTTTTCGAGGAGGAGGACCCTCGCGCCGGCGGCCGCAGCGGCCGCGGCGGCCCAGAGGCCCGAGGCCCCGCCGCCCGCCACCACCACGTCCCGGTCCGGCCGGGGATTCCTGCCTTTGCGCATCAGGATTCGAGCGCCTCGAACACGGCATCCAGTGCCCTGTCCAGGCCGGCCTCGTCGGGCCCGCCCGCCTGGGCCATGTCGGGCTTGCCGCCGCCCTTCCCGCTGATGTGGACCGCAATCCTGGAAGCTATCTTCGCGGCGTCGAACCTGCCGGTCAAATCCCGGGTGACGGCCACGACAATCGAGGCCTTCCCGCCCTGGGATCCGCCGAGGACGACGATGCCCGATTCGAGCCTCTTGCGGTGCCGGTCGGCCGCGTCGCGCAGCGACTTCGAGTCGCCCACGGGCAGGCGGGCGGCGTAGACCCTCACGCCCGCGACCTGCTTTTCGACGCCGCCGGCAGAGCCGGAGGAATCCGCGACCCTGCGGAGCAGGCCCTCGATTTCCCTGGCCTGTTCCTTCTCCTTCCTGCGCAGGGCCTCAATCCGTTCCGGCACGGCCTGGACCGGCGCCTTGAGCAGTTCCGAGGACTTCGCCAGCGTCTCCTCCATGGATCGGACGTATTCCAGCGCGCCGAGGCCGGTGACGGCCTCTATTCTCCTCACCCCCGCGGCGACGCCCTCCTCGGAGACGATCTTCACCATCCCAATCTCGCCGGTGTTCCGCACGTGGGTCCCGCCGCAGAGCTCCCTCGAGAACCCCCCTATGTCCACCACCCGGACCTGGTCGCCGTACTTCTCGCCGAACAGGGCGGTCGCCCCGGACTTCTTCGCGTTCTCGTAGCTCTCCCGCTCCACGGACAGCCTGCCCGACTCCAGCACGCGCCGGTTCACGAGATTCTCGACCTCGGCGAGCTCGGCCGGCGTCAAGGGTTTCGGGTGGTTGAAGTCGAACCTGAGCCTTTCCGGCCCCACGTAGGACCCCTGCTGGTTCGCCCCGGGTCCGAGCACCTTCTTCAGGGCCCAGTGCAGGAGGTGCGTCGCCGAGTGGTTGGCGGCAGTCCTGAGCCGCGATTCGCCGCTCACTTCCGCCTCGACCCTGAACGGGGTCTTCGGGGCTTCTCCGGCCGCCTGCCTGCCGTAGTGCAGGACGATGTCCCCGGCCCTCGCCGTGTCCTCCACCTCGAACTCGAATCCGGATCCCCTAATCCAGCCCCTGTCTCCGACCTGGCCGCCGGACTCGGAGTAGAAAGGCGTCCTGTCGAGCACGACGGCGGAGCCGCCTGCAATCCTGAGGACCTGCGCCTCGGTCCTGAGGCCGTACTCGTCCGCCTCGCAGGTCTCCCAGTACCCGACGAACCGGGTGGGCGGAAGGCCCTCTATCTCCGCGGGGTCTATCCTGTACCCGGAAACGCCGCCTTCCCTGGATACGTCCTCGTGCTGCTTGCGCGCCCGCTTCCATCCCTCCTCGTCGACCATGAGGCCGCGCTCCCTGGCCATCTGGTCGATGAGGTCCCTCGGGAACCCGTCCTGGTGGTAGAGCCTGAAGGCCTCGGCTCCGTCGATGACGGCGGAATTCCTGCTTCTCGTGGCGCCCTCCAGGGCCTCGAACCTCGCGAGCCCCCGCTCGATGGTCCTCCCGAACGAGGCCTCCTCCTCCTTCAGCACGAGCCTGATGTGGTCGATCCTCTGCCCGATTTCCGGGAACACGCCTTCGAACCCCTCGGCCACGACCGGGGCCAGGTCGTGGATGAAGGGCTCCTCAATGCCCAGCACCTGTCTTCCGAACCGCGCCGCGCGCCTGAGCAGGCTCCTGAGCGCCGAGCCGCGCATCTTCCTGTCCGGCATCGCGCCGTCGGCTATGGCCGCGCACAGCGCGCGCGAGTGGTCCGCGATGACGCGGAAGGCGGTGTCGGCCATGCCGCCCTGGCCGTAGCGCGAGCCCGACATCTCCCCTAGCGCGGCGAAAATGCCGGAGAACACGTCCGTGTCGTAGTTGGACGTCCTGCCCTGGACGGCCGCCACGAGCCGCTCGAAGCCCATGCCCGTGTCCACGTGCTTCGCAGGCAGCGATCGCAGGCTGTAAGCGCCCGAATTGTTGAACTGTATGAAGACCAGGTTCCATATCTCGACGTACCGCGTGCACGGGCCGTTCACGGCGCACACGTGCCCTTCCCGGCCCTTCATGTCGCAGGCCCCGGGCCCCTGGTCGAGGTGTATCTCCGAGCACGGCCCGCAGGGGCCCGTGTCGCCCATCTCCCAGAAGTTGTCCTTCAGGCCGCACCTGAGCACCCTGGACGCGGGAAGGCCCGTCCCCGAGGACCAGAGGCGCTCCGCCTCCTCGTCGGGCCCGAGCCCGAGGCCGGCGTCGCCCCCGAAGACCGTGGCCCAGAGCCTGTCCGCAGGAAGGCCCGCGACCCGGGTCAGGAACTCCCACGCCCAGCCGATTGCCTCCGCCTTGAAGTAGTCCCCGAAGGACCAGTTGCCGAGCATCTCGAAGAACGTGTGGTGGCGGGTGTCGAGCCCGACCTCCTCGAGGTCGTTGTGCTTGCCGGAGACCCTTATGACCTTCTGCGTGTCCGCACAGCGGGTGTAGTCCCTGGATCCGGTCCCGAGGAACACGTCCTTGAACTGGTTCATGCCGGCGTTGGTGAAGAGCAGGGTGGGGTCGTCCACGGGCACGACGGGCGCGCTCTTCACAATCCTGTGTCCCCTGGACCTGAAGAAATCCAGGAAGTCGTTCCTGATTTCCCCCGAGGTTTTCATGGTTCCTCCGCTATCCGGACGGGAAAGAACGGAAGTGGACATGGATACTATCCGCGGGCGGCCGTGTCAACGGCGAAGGCGTTTCGGCCGGCTGGCGCCGGCCGCGTTGGAATTGTCTTGACCGGTCCGCATTCCGGTGTAATTTCAGGTCCGCCGGCGCTGCGGTTCGGGACGGCCGCCCCGGCATGGAGGCTCCGGTGCTGGTCCTCGACAACATCCACAAGGCGCTCGGCGGCAGGGACGTGCTCAGGGGTGTGAGCATCGAGGTGCGCGACGGAGAGACCGTCGTCATCATCGGCCAGAGCGGCACGGGCAAGAGCGTGACTCTCAAGAACATCATCGGGCTGCTCCGGCCGGACAGGGGGAGGATTCTAATCGACGGCGTCGACGTGACGGATTTCGACGAGAAGAAGTACTCGGAAGTGAGGCGCAAGTTCGGGGTGCTGTTCCAGTCCGGGGCGCTCATCAACTGGATGAACATCGAGGAGAACGTGTCGCTCCCGCTGAGGGAGCACACGAGGATGAGCCCGGCGGAGATAGCGGCGAAGGCGGAGGAGAAGCTCAAGCTGCTCAACCTCTACGAATCGCGGCACAAGATGCCCTCGGAAATCAGCGGCGGCATGCGCAAGAGGGCGGGGCTCGCGAGGGCGATAATACTCGACCCGAAGATTATCCTCTACGACGAGCCGACGTCGGGGCTCGACCCCGTGATGTCGAACCAAATCAACGAGCTAATCATGCGCATGCAGAAGGTCCTCGGCGTGACGTCGGTGGTCGTCACGCACGACATGGAGTCCGCCTACATGATTGCGGACCGGATTGCCATGCTCTTCGAGGGAAGGATAATCGAGACGGGGACGCGCGAGGAAATCCGGAACTCCCAGAACCCCATAGTCAGGCAGTTCATAGGGGGCCTGACGTCGGGGCCCATCACCGGTGCCTGATTTTGTTGAACTTGAGGGGCCCGTTCCTCTCGTCGAAGTAGCGGTCCCTCTGGGGCGTGTGGCACGCGGTGCAGATGGTGAACTGCGGCCCCTTCCTCCGCTCGGCGCGCACGGGCGGCTTGAACGCGCCCGCGGCCTCGGCCTCCTCCTTCTCCTTCACGTGCGATCCCCCGGGCCCGTGGCACACCTCGCATCCCACGCCGCCCAGGCCGGGTGTGGCGGTTCGGGTCGAGAACCCGGTCCGGAAGCCGTAGCCCGTCGTGTGGCACTGCAGGCATTCCGGGTCGTGGTCGTGGCCCGCCTCGGCGAGCGCGGCCAGTGCCCTCGAATGCGGAGTCCCGGACCACTGCGAGTGCTCGGCCTCGTGGCACCGGGAGCAGGCGCCGGACCCGGCGAAAGCCGCGGACGCCGGGGAAAGCGCGTCGGGCGCCAGGTCCGCCGCCCTGAGCGCGTCGGTGTACTCCTTCAGCACGGCGGCGCCGGGCCCGTTGCGGGGGACCGGCATGTCGAGCTGGACGGCCCTGAGCGCCTTCTCCGCCGGGGTCTTCGACGGCGACAGCGTCAGCACGACCTCTCCCACGGAAACGCCCTTCGGCGGGATTCCCGCAATCAGGGTCCCGGTGGACGGCGTCCTGTCGTGGCGGGTTTCCCACTCGTGCGCCGCGATCAGCACGTCGATTCCCTTGACCTGGGACAGGAGATCGAGGGCCGCGTTCCTGCCGCCGTGGAAGATGCATATCAGGAGCGTGCAGCCTTCCCTGCCGGATAGCTCCCTGGAGACCTCCGCGGCCGCCGGCACGATCGGGAGCGCGGCGATGCGGTTCACGTCCTCCGGGAGGCCGTCGAAGCGCGCGGACTCCTGCGTGAGTCCGAAGATGCCCACCCTGACGCCTCCGTAGGGCATCCCCAGGAATCTCCCGCGGCCTACCACCTTCACCGCGTACGGCTTGAAGACGAGATTGCCCGAGTTGGCCCATGCGATGTTGGCGGACACGAACGGGAGCTTGCGGGACCATTTCCTGAGGAAGGCCTGGCCCAGGCTGAAATCGCCCTCGCCCGGGCAGATGGCGTCGCAGCCGGCCGAGACGAACGCGTTCATCACGGCGTCCATCTTCATCTCGACGAACCGCCGCTTGTTGGGCGAGAAGCCGCCCGGCGGTCCCGGCGGGTCGAATCCCCGGATTTCCGGGACGCCGAGGAAGTCGCCCGCGTCCAGGACGAGGTGGGACGCGTCTGACGCCCGGGCTTCGGCGAGGAAGGCCAGCCTCCGCGCGATCCCGCCCCTCTCATGGGGATCGCAGCCGCATGGCTCGAGATTCCCCGACAGGCAGGAGGTGAAATGGACGACGACCTTCCCGGTCCCGGCCTGGGGCCTGTGGGTGGCCGCAGCCGCGGCGATTGCCAGCAGAACAGCGGCTGTGGCCGAGACTGCGATGGCCCTTCGTCTGTTCATCACGAGGCGTCTCCCCGGGACGATGCGCCCGGGAGGGGTGCGCGTCTTCCGTCCCGCGGCCGGATGGCGGACGCGGCCGGAGCGCGGCGTCAGGATTCGTCAGGCGCGCCGGTGAGGTTATCTTCCCTGCAGAAGTCGCCCCTGCACTTGGTCAGTATGATTTGGTTCCCCTGCTCGTTGTATTCGACGAAATCGACGCAGCGGAGCATGAGCATTATGCCGAGGCCGCCGAGGCCACCGGCGAGGTACCTCTCGCGCGCGGCGGAGATTGCGTCGCCCTTCTTGCCCTTCTCGAGGGCCTTCTTGTAGTCGAAGCCCGGGCCCTCGTCCCGTACGGAACACACGACCTTCTCCTCGATTCGGCAGCACCTGTATTCGACGGTCTTGGCGCTGTCGTACTTGTTCCCGTGCCTAATGGCGTTCCCGATGGCTTCCCTGAGGGCCGTGTGCAGGCTGTCGGCCTCGTCGTCGTTCAGTGCGGAATGGCGGAAGATCTCCTTGGACAGGCCGTAAGCCTTCTCGGCGAGCTCCTCGATCGAGGGGAGGAGGAACTGGATGTCCTTGCAGGAGAAAATCTTTTCAATGTCCAGCGAATCGAATCCGGTGGTCCTGAGGTCGACGACCATGTCGGCGACGGGGCCCAGCTCCTCCCTGGTGAAGATGATGACCTTCGTCCCGACGCGGATTATATCGCCTTCCTTGAGCAAGTAGCGGGTGATCTGGGAGTCGTTGACGAAAGTGCCGTTGGAACTACCCAGGTCCGAGATGACGAAGTCCTCGCCGACCTTCTCGACCGACGTATGCTCCCTTGAAATGGCGGGATCGAGGAGCAGGATGTCGGCGGTCTTCCCTCGCCCGAGAACAAGCCTTCTGTTGATGTCGTAATATTCCAGGAGCTTGTTGGTGAGGACTATCTTGAGTTTAGCCATATCACTGCATATCAAGATGCCAGGATTCGAAGTGTATCCTCCGGTCCGGGACTTGTCAAGCGGGCGGCTGCGCAGCCCGGCGGAGAGTCTCGCAAAAAATGGGCCCTTCCCTCCAAATCCCGCCGTGGAGGAATATTGCTTGCATTGCACGCATCCAAGTGCTAAATTTCGTACTTTTATTGCGGGTTCTATCTCGGATTTTGGATTTCAAGAAGACGGCATGACAGAGAGCACTGTGTTAAATCTCAACGAGATAAAGGAATATATTTGGTCGAAATACATCGACCTCGAAGACCCGTCGAAGTCCTTCGAAGAACGCGAGATTCTCGACTTCTTCGAAAAGCACTACGAATCGACCACACTCGAGACCGACAACGAGAACTTCTACTACGGCATCATCCTGTTCGAGCTCGGGTGGAACTCCCCCGAAGAGCAGGAAATATTCTTCTACAAGGCCTACAGAATCTTCAACCTCTACCGCGACCTCTCCGGCGAAACCGACTGGGACTCCGTCGAGGACAGGATAGAGGACATCAAGGGGTGGTTCGCGGACCAGGGGCTCTCGATAGAGGAACTCGAGGAGAAGTACGGCGTTGTCCGCAGCGAGCCGGCCGAGGTCGCGAGGCTCAGGGAACTGTGCCCCGCGGGGATGGTCCTGGTTCCGGCAGGGGACTACGCGGTCGGGCCCGGCGGATCACAAGTCACGCTCGAACCATTCTACATGAACATCCTGCCCGTGACGAACGAGCAGTTCGGGAAGTTCATCGAAACCACCAAGTACCGGACGCCGAAATACTGGGAAGACGCCCTCTTCAACAAGCCGGACCAGCCCGTCGTCGGGGTCTCTTTCTTCGACGCGATGAAATACGCACAGTGGGCCGGCAAGGACCTGCCCACGGTGGAGCAGTGGACCGCCGCGGCTTCCGGCCCGGAGAATCTCCCCTATCCGTGGGGAGCGGAATTCAAGAGCGACATGGCGTCGTGGAAGGGCGCGGACGACAAGGTCGGGCTTCGCAAGGCGGGAATGTTCGAGGGCAACAAGTCCTTCGCAGGCTGCCTCGACATGGCAGGCAACGTGTGGGAGTGGACGACTTCCTGGAAGGATCCTGAAAAGCTCTTCAGGATAATCAAGGGCGGGTCCTTCGCCGATCCCCCGGAACTCCTCAGGAACGACGCCCTGCTCTGGGCGTCGAGCAAGGAGAAGGTGGACATACTCGGATTCAGGTGCATAAAACCCTGCCGCGGCGCGAGATAGAAGCCCGCTGTACGCGGCAACCCCGGTCTCCACTGCTCCCCACCCCGGAACCCGGCCTTTTTCGCGCGAAAATCCGCTCCGGCGCGCGGCGTCCGAATGAATTCCCTTCGCAAGAGACGCCCCCGCCCTCCCGTGGATTGCCCTTGAAGCGGCCCTAACCCCTTGCAATAATGGGGGTTTGACCGGTCAGGACCCGGAAGCGGTCTTCGGAGGGATGGCCGAGAGGCCGATGGCGGCGGTTTTGAAAACCGCTAGATCCGCAAGGGTCTCGTGGGTTCGAATCCTACTCCCTCCGCCATGCGCGGCTCAATCCGAGTGCGCCGCCTCGGATCGCGGCGCAGACCGCCCGGCCGCGCCTGATCCTCTTGCTCAGGGATGATCGATGAAAAAACGGACCGAACCTCCGGGCCGCAAGGAAGCGCTGGATCTGGTTCTCGGCCGGTGCGGTACTGCAGCTTCCGAGACCGTGCGCCTCGAAGACGCCGCCGGAAGAATCCTGCGCAAAGCGGTCGCCGCCGACCGCGACGTCCCGCCCTTCGACAGGGCCGTGATGGACGGCTGGGCCGTCAGGTCCGCGGACCTCAAGGCGGGGTCGGCGAGGCTGTCCGTGGCCGCCGAAATCCCGGCAGGCGCCGCATGGGAGGGGAG
>JBFZBV010000151.1:0-4546 GCA_041308285.1 Planctomycetota bacterium
ACGAGCGCCGCGAGACCGGGGGCCGCGAAAAGCAGCCGGACGGGCGCGCCGAATCCGGCGGGATGCTCCACGCGCGCCGAGCTCCCCCGGCACCGGAGGCCCCTCCTCAGCATGTCGAGGGCCTCGGAGTTCGCCGAGGCGTAGCACCTCATGTCGGACTCCTCCGCGAGGTCCTCCAAAGACGGGTCGGCAAGGCCCGTGCGCACGGGCGAGAGCATCGAGTCCGCGGCCTGCGCGTAGAAGTCCCACGCGTTCCCGTCCTCCTCGCCGCCCCTGGGGGGCCTTTGGAAGAAGGCGTTCGCGGCGCGCTCCGACGCGGCGGCCACGCCCTGCCCGAGCCGTTCGAACGGGTTTTCCGCGGGGAGGGAGGAGAGGGCGAGGAAGGAGGCCGCGAACGCGGAGAACAGCGCGGCGGGCAGCACGGCGCGCGGCGCGCCGCCCGGTACTGCGTTCGTTCCCTGATCGCTTTCCATTCCGGCGGTGCCGGGAAGCCCGCCGCGGCCGGCGTCAGACGGCAATCACGGGCGAATCCGCCTTATCGGCCGGGATGCCCGGGAAATTGTCCCTGAGGAAGCCGCGGTTGACGTCCCTGGTCCTCGAAGAAAGGCTGCTGTTGAGGATTTCCCCGCAGGGATCGCACATGCAGATTGGCGGCTGCACGAGGTTCTTCCCCACGCAGACGGCCATGACGGACGCCTCGGAGGTCTCGGGATTCCTGGGCTTCCCGCAGAAGTGGCATTCGAAGATGGTCAGTCCGTGCTTGAATCTCGCCGCGAAGAACTTCCGTATGGCCGCAATCGACTCCTTCGAGTAGTCCGCGAGGAGGCTGAGCCCGCATTCGTGGCAGATTGCGCACTCGAACACGACGTTGCTGCCCCTGTAGGCCTTCTTGATTTCGTAGAGCCTGTTGCCGTCCTCGCCGCACAGCGGCCGGTCGCAGACGGAGCAGACCGAGAACGGGCCGTCCTCGAAGACCGAGAACAGGTGCTGCGGGATGGGCGTCAGGATTAGCCCCCCCTCCCCGCCGGTTCCGGCGGCATTTTCACCGCGTTCCCTCATGCCGGATTCTCCCGAAGGCCCGCCGCCGGGGCGGGCCGGGCTCACGCGCCGTCAGCCCGCCGGATGGCGGTCCTGACGAACACCGTGTCTCCTGCCTTTATCACGTCCCGGAAGCCGATTTTCCTGGTGGAGATGATTTTCGGGGCGTCGGCGGAGTCAGGGCCTTCCCACTGGAACACGAGGCCCCTTATCTCGCAGACCGCGGCCCCGTCCTCCCTCACGATGTCGGCGTCCGCGGAGACCAGGCCGCGCCCCACGCCCGCCCTGCGGGCGAGCCAGGCCGACGCGTCGAGCGCCGCGGCCCACTGGGCCACGCCCATCATGACGGGATTGCCGGGGAAATGCCCCTCGCAGAACGGGTGGTCCAGGGGGTACGTGTACCTGGCCGTAAGGCCCGGCCCCGCCTCGTACAGGAGGCACTCGGAATCCACGAACACGAAATCGGATTGCTTGTAGGGGAATGCCGACCTGTCTATGGGCGGGCCCTCGCAGGCCATGGGCTTCTCGAGGAACTTGGCCGTCTCGCCGCTTCCCGTGGATCCGCGGTCCATGACGACGGCCATGATTTCCACGGAAACGGCCTCGGCCCCGGTCCGGTCGAGGAGAACGCCCTTAGACCTGTGGAACGCTCCCCTCCCCTTGAGGGGCACCACCCGCCCCCTGAGGCCCTCGGCCGCGGCGGGTTCGAATCCGGGGTCGCGCTCGAAGGACGTTATGGTCGAGAAGAAGGCCGCCTTGCCCGACTCGATGTCGCGGAAAATCATCACCGACGACGTCAGGGCGATGTGCTCCACCATGGCGAACTCGCTGACGACGTCCCTGCCGCCGGATTTCTGCAGGAAAATCCGCCTCGCCTCCGCGTCCGGGCCTGAGAAGGACAGCGACGACAGGCCCACGCGGCCGTCGCCCCGGCCCGTGATTGAAATCGAGTCGATAATCATGTTCCTGCCGCGGTGCGGCAGGTACCGTTCGAATTCCCGGCCTTGGGCTATGAATTCAGGCATTGCGTCGTTCCCCGGCCCCGGCGGCGCGGGCCGGAAGGAATCCGGCGCGTTTTCCCCCTCGCGGAGGCTGCCGCCCGGGCGTCAGTCAGCGAATCTAACCCGGAATTTTGGACAAATCAAAGGGAATCCAACCCCCCGGGGGCGGGCGGGGCGGGGCTACGGGGCGGAGTTCCGGGATCCGAGCTTTTCGACGTAGAAGTCCAGGATTTCCCTGGCCTTGTCCCCGATGTCGAAGCGTTTCTCCGCCGCCTCCCTCCCGGCGGCGCCCATCCGGGCCGCGAGGTCCGGGTCGTCCACGAGCCTCATTATCCTAGATGCGAGATGGGATGAGTCGCCCGGGCTCACGAGGAACCCGCTGCGCTCCTCCTCCACGATGTCGTAGACGCCGGTCGTGGCGGAGGCGATGACCGGCCTTCCGGCGGCCATGGCCTCGAGGAGGCCGTGGGCCGAGCCTTCGGCCAGGGAGGGGCGCACGAAGATCTCTATCGCGCTGAGGAGCATCCTGAAGTCGCCGCCCGATTCCGCGAAGGTCAGGTGCTTCTGGATGCCGAGGTCGGCCGCGAGCTGGCGCCAGGACTCGTTCTCCGGGCCTTCGCCCGCGATGAGGAAATGGCATCTCCGGCCCCGGCCGATGACCATGGATGCGGCGCGGATGAACACGTCCCCGCCCGCGGCACGCTCGAACCTGCCGATCATGCCGACGACCGGCACGGTGTCCGCGGGCCGTCCGCCCTGCCCCGGCTCCGGCCTGAAGTAGGCGGTGTCCACGCCGGCCGGGATGACCTTGATGAGAGTCCTCTGCATCCTGTGGCGGTTGACGAGATGCTCCCGGATTTCCTGGGATCCCGCCACGACGCCGGCAATCCTCTCGCCGCATACCGGGAGCTTCCGGCCGGGGAGGAAGTTGACGGTGAGGAAGTACGGCAGCGCCGCGGCGCGGGCCAGGGCGGCGCCGCGGGCGGCCCCCCGCTCGGACTGGACGTGAATCAGGTCGGGCTTCAGGGCCTTCGCGGCCTTCGCGGCCTTCCTGGCCCACGCCGAGTCGAGGTGCAGCAGGGGCGACCCCTGGACGGTCCAGAGGTCGACGCCCCACTTCCTGAACTCGGGCGCGAACGGGCCCGAGGGGGAGACGACCGAGACTTCGACCCCGAAGTCGGAGAGCTTCCTCGCCAGGTACAGGCAGTGGGCCGTCTGGCTGTCCAGCGACATGGATCCGGCGAGGAAAAGGGCCTTCACTCCCCCCTCCGTGCCGGCGCATCGGGGAGCGCGGAGGCCGGGTTCTCCTGCTTGCTGTACTGCATGTAGTAGAGCCTGGCGTAGGCGCCGCCGAGCGCCAGCAGCTGCTCGTGCTTGCCCCTCTCGACGATTCTTCCGGAGTCGAACACCAGGATGCAGTCGGCGTTGATAATCGTGGAGAGCCTGTGTGCGACCGCGAAGGTGGTCCTGCCCTGCATGAGGTTGTTCAGGGCCATCTGGACGTGGGTCTCGGACTCGGAGTCGAGCGCCGCGGTGGCCTCGTCGAGGAGGAGTATCTTCGGGTTGCGGATGATTGCCCTGGCGATGGTGATTCTCTGGCGCTGGCCGCCGGAGAGCTTGACGCCCCTCTCGCCGACGACCGCGTCGTAGCCGCCCTCGACCTCCTTTTCGATGAAGTCGCCGATGTACGCGGCCGCGGCGGCCGCCCTGATGTCCTCCTCGGAAGCGTCCAGCCTTCCGTAGCGGATGTTCTCCCTTATGCTCGCGTTGAACAGGAAGGGGTCCTGCGTGACTATCGCCATGCTGTCGAGCAGCGACTTGATTTTTATCCGCCTTATGTCGACGCCGTCGATTTCGATTGCGCCCTCGGCCGGGTCGTAGAGCCGGAGGAGGAGGTCGATGAACGTCGTCTTCCCGGCGCCGCTCTCGCCCACGAGGGCCGTCACCTGCCCCCTCCTCGCCGAATACTCCACGCCCCTGAGCACGGGCTCCTCCCCGTAGGAGAAGGTGACGTTCCTGAACGAGATGACCTCCGCGGCGGAAGGCATGTCCACAGCGCCGGGCGAATCGGAGATGTCCGGCTTCAGGGTCATGAGCCCGAAGACCCTCCCCGCGCCGGCGACGGACTCCTGAATCATGCCGTAGGCCTTGGAGAGCGCCTTCGTCGGCTGGTACATGGAGAAGACCACGGCCATGAAAGCCACCAGCTCGGGGACCGAGACGAGCGCGTATTCGGTGACCAGCACCATCCCGCCGAGAACGAGGAGGGCGGCGCCGAAGTTGTACAGCAGCTCGTTCACCGCGATGCTCGACGACTTGGCCTTTGCCACCCGGAGCATCTTGCGGAAGTGGCTCTCGTTAATCTCCCTGAACCTCTCCTCCTCGTACTTCTCGCGGCGGAAGGCCTTCACGATTTTTATCCCGGTCATGAACTGCTGCATCGCCTCGGTGACGTCCGCGAGCTTGCCCAGGCCCTTCTTGGACGAGCTGCGAATCCGCTTGCCGAA
>JBFZBV010000152.1:0-3280 GCA_041308285.1 Planctomycetota bacterium
TACAAGCAATACATCAAAGCGAAGGCGGATTGCCGTGATCCTCGCATATCCGCCCCAACAGAGTGGGGCGGCTACATCCGCGGGCCGTGATCTTCGGATATCCGCCCCAACCCGCCTTCGCCTGCCGGACATTGCGAGGGCTTCGGCGGGCTTCGCTCCGGGGGCGGCTGCATCCGCGGGCCGTGATCATCCGGCCCGCTTGGCCCTCTTGCGGGACCCGCACCCGAACGCGGGGCATCCGCCGGCGAAATCCCAGCACTCCCCGTGCACGGGAGTCCGGCATTTCCTGCACTCCACGGCCTCGCCCGCCACTTCGCCGCCGCAGACCTGGCATCTGGGCGCTTCGGGCGGGCCCTCATTCCCGGAAGGGGCGAACGCGATGCCCCCGAGGTTCGCGAGCCCCGAGGCGAGCCTGGAAGCTATGGAAAGCGCCTTGCCCGCGAACGTCTCAATCTCCTCCGCGGAATCCAGAAGCGCCGGCGTCTCGACCGTGATGTGCCCGGGGCACACGCTCACGCGGACGCCGGCCTGGAAGGACAATCCCAAATCGGCCACGGCCGCCCTGGCGTCGGCGTCGAGGAGCGAGAGGCACGCCTCTTCGTCGGATCCGCGGACCTGGTAGGCGGAGTCGAACTGTGCGTCCCGGGTGGCTATCCGGCCGGGTAGAATCAGCCCTTTAATCGTCCCCACCGCGGTCCGGCCCGTCACGTGCATGAAAAGGGGGCTTGCCGATTCCGGTTTGGCCGACAGTCTCGTCGCTCCGGCCCCGTAGGTGCCTGCGAACCTGCCGGAGACGGATCCTTCGAAACCGTGCGCGCGGACCGCAATCGAGGGGAAAGAAACAAGGGACGTCCGTGCTTCGAATCCGAGCCTGCGCGCGGCCTCGGAATACGCCCTGTTCAGGGACGACGCCCTGAGGAAGACTAGCACGGCCGAGAGGGCGAAGCCGATGCCCAAGAAGACGAGGGTCGTCAATGCTGCGGTCTCAATCATCCGCGGCGCCTCCGCACCTCTGCGGGGCCCTCGCCCCGGGGGCGCGTCTCCTCCTGCGTCCGCGTCCGGCGCGCCGGCCGGGCTCGGCCCGGGGATCGCCGAGGCGGCTACCTCAGCAGCGCCGAGGCAATCACCATCCTCTGGACTTCGCTCGTGCCCTCGTAGATTTCCGTGATTCTCGCGTCGCGGTAGTACCTCTCGACCGCGTACTCCTTGATGTACCCGTAGCCGCCGTGAATCTGTATGGCGTCGTGGGTTATCTTGGTCGCGGCCTCGGCGGCGAAGAGCTTGGCCATCGCGGACTCGACCGAGCACCTCTCCCTGTGCTGCCTCGCGTACGCCGCGTTGAAGGTGAGCAGTCTCGCGGCTTCGAGCCTGAGGTGCATGTCTGCGAGCATCCACTGGATTCCCTGGAAGGACGAAATGGGCTGGCCGAACTGGATCCTCTGCTTGGAATAGGCCACCGAATCCTCGAGCGCCGCCCTGGCGATGCCCACGGCCTGCGCGGCGATGCCAATCCTTCCGCCGTCGAGGGTGTACATCGCTATCTTGAAGCCGTCCCCCTCCGCGCCGAGGCGGTTTGCAACGGGGATTTCGACGTTCTCGAGGATGAGCTCCGAACAGGCGGAGGCGCAAATCCCGAGCTTGTCCTCCTCCTTGCCCGCGCGGAATCCCGGTGTCCCCTTCTCCAGGATGAAGCAGGATATGCCCTTGTGGGCCTTCGGCCTGTCGGTCATGGCGAATACCACCGCGACGTCGGCGACGGATCCGTTGGTTATGAAGTTCTTCGACCCGTTGAGCACGTACTTGTCCCCCTTTCGGACGGCCACGGTCGTCTGGCCGGCCGCGTCGGATCCGGCGTTGGGCTCCGTGAGGCCGAAGCAGCCAATCTTCCGGCCGGAGGCGAGCGGCTTCAGGTACTTCTCCTTCTGCGCGTCGTTCCCGAACGTCTTAATAGGGTCGCACACGAGCGAGTTGTTCACGGAGAGTATCACGCCCGTGGTCGCGCATGCCCTCGAGACCTCCTCGATGGCGATGGCATAGCTTATGTAGTCCATGCCGGCCCCGCCCCACTGCTCAGGGACCGCCACGCCGGTGAGGCCGAGGTCAGCGGCCTTGCGCACGTTCTCAATCGGGAACTTGTGGGTCTTGTCGATTTCCGCGGCCATCGGCTTGAGATTCTTCTCGGCGAAGTCGTGGACCATCTTCCTGAGCACTTCCTGCTCTTCGTCAAGCTTGAAATCCATGTGCACGTCTCCAACGATGTTCCGCGGACTCCGCCGCCCGCGCCAGCCGCGGGGGCCGGAAATCCATTCTATGCGGAAACAGCCTGAATTCAATACCGCCGGCGCCCCGCGTCAGCGGCCCTGCGCCCTCGAAAGCGCCTCCTCAATCTCCCGCGCCTCCGCTTCCATGCCCTGCTTCCTGTACATCCTGATGAGGTTCCTGTAGGGCGTGCCGTAGGAAGGCTCGATTCTCATCGCCTCGAGGAACTGCTCCTCCGCGGAGAAGACGTCCCCGCGCCTCGACAGGCAGACGCCCAGGTTGTTCCTCGCCTGCGCGTTCGAGGGGTCGGCGTCCACGGCGAGCCTGAACCATGTCTCCGCCTCCGCGGCGTCCCGCGCCTCGAGCTTCAGGTTGCCGATGTTGTTCATCGCCGCGGAAGAGGACGCGTCGAGGGCCAGGGAGGCCAGATATGCGTCCTCCGCCCTGCGCACGTTCCCCTCCGCGGAGTAAATCGAACCTAGGGCCCTGTACGACGCCGCGAACCCGGCCTTCGGGGCGGGCAGCGCCGCAATCGCCGCGGCGAGCACCGCCGCGCCGAGTCCCGCGGAGACCCTGGTCAGGTCCACGGATTTCAGCGCCGCCGCGGCCCCGGCGAGGCCCATCCCGGCGAACGGGAACGCGGCTGCGACGAAAGGCATCCTGTAGCGCGAGGACACGTAGAACGCCACGACGGACGCCGCGTATACGAGCATGAACCCGGCGAGCCTTCCTGCCCTGGCGCCGGACAGGAAGGCGAACGCCGCGCCGGCCGCGCAGAGCGCCGCCAGCAGGCCGAAACCCGGAAGCGGGGCGCTCAGGATTCCGGATCTCAGCCTGTGGAAGTCGTAGTTGTAGTTCAGCGGCACCTCGTAGGCGTTCAGGAACAGGAGGGCCTTCCTGAGCATGAGGGCCGCTGAGCCCGCGGGGTCCTCCCACATGGCGTCGCGCGTCTTGCGGTAGAAATACCCCGATACCTCGCTGCTTTTGAGATCCCTCCCCTCCGCCGCCTCGGCCTCGGCCC
>JBFZBV010000153.1:0-3561 GCA_041308285.1 Planctomycetota bacterium
GCGTGCGGTATTCATCTCTCTTATTGCGAGCGCCGACAAAGTCAATCGGCGCGAAGCGATCTCACCCTGCTTCATGCATTGCAATCCTTGCAAAAGGGGCTGTTTCTTAATCCAGTTCCCCTAACTACCTGTCAACTCCCTCTCCCTCGGGGAGAAGCGAAGCCCGCCCCGCCTTCGCAGAGATGTATCCAATGCAGCTTCGGCGGGCTACGCTCCGCCTCCGAACAATAATCAAGGCGACGGCGGGGGCAGGGGTGAGGGGTGTGCGCAAGCTGAACGTTATGCAGGCCGATCGGCTCTGCTTCGCGTTGAAGGCCGCGGCGTTCGCTTCGCAGAGTCTTCGAGAGACTGGCTCTCCGGAGACGCCGGATTGCTGCGACTGAGCGCCGTGGCTGCATGGTCGCATCGATTCTTAATGTAGCCGCTCTCGCCTTGGCTGGCAGGCGAAGGCGGGTTGGGGCGCGAATACCCGCAATCCGCGGAATCATCTCATTGACGGAGGTTTTCCATGCAAAGCCGGCCGAAACCATGTATGCTCCCGTGGATTCGTCGCATTCGGAGCAGATTATGGACACGTCTTTTCCTCCTGAGGAGGTCTTCGCCAAGGCTTTGCGCAAGGCGCTCTCGCGCGGGGGCGACTTTGCGGACGTCTACTCGGAGACATCGGCCAATTCCAGGATAGTGCTGTCCGAGGGGATCGTGAAGGATATCTCCTCTTCCTCGGACAGGGGCACGGGAATCCGGGTCCTTTTCGGGGACGCGACGGGCTATTCCTTCGCCGAGACGTTCGACGAGGGCGCGGTCCTCGATGCCGCCGGGATGGCGGCTTCCCTGGCCAGCGAAGGGGGCGGCGGCGGGCGCGTGGAGCCCCCGGGGCCGCTCAGGGAGAAGCCCAGGCCCGTCATCGAGACGCCGCCCTCCGAGGTGCCGCTGGAGACGAAGGTCGCGCTTGTGCGCCGGATGGACGAGGCTGCGAGGGCGGCAAGCCCCGCCGTCCGCAACGTGCACGTCGTGTTCATCGAGTCGAGCCAGGAATGGGCGCTGGCGAACGCCGAGGGCGTGAGGGCCAGGGACGGCCGCCGGCTGGTGAACATCGCCGTCTACGCGACCGCGGTCAAGGACGGCGTGCGGCGCCAGGGCTTCAAGAGCTTCGCAGGGCCGCTGGACTTCGGTGAGATTGAGCGGGAGGGCGAGGCGTTGGGCAGGGAGGCCGCGGAGATGGCGGTCCGGATGCTCTCGGCGAGGCCCGCGCCGTCGGGGAAAATGCCCGTCGTGCTCTGCAACGGCATCGGAGGGGGGGGCGTATTGTTCCACGAGTCGTGCGGACATGCCCTGGAGTCGGACGTAATCGTGCAGGGGCAGTCGATTTTCGCGGGCAAGCTCGGCCGCAAAATAGCATCTCCCCTGGTCAGCCTGACGGACGACGGGACGCTCGAGCGCCTTTCAGGAGGGTTCCGGTTCGACGACGAGGGCACTCCTGCGCAGAAGACTCCCCTTATCGTCGAAGGGGTGCTCGTCGGATACATGTGCGACCGGAAAGGCGCGAAGACGCTCGGCCTGAATCCCACCGGCAGCGGGCGGAGGCAGTCCTTCAGATACCCCCCGATTCCGCGCATGCGGTGCACATACCTGTCGCCCGGCAGGGAAAAGCCGGAGGACCTCGTCAAGGCGGTCGACAGGGGCGTCTATATAGCGCGGATAGGAGGCGGGGCCGGGGAAATGAGCGGCGCGGGATTCGTCTTCAGCGCCGTCGAGTCGTATCTTATCGAGAACGGGAAAATAGGCGAGCCCGTGACCGGCGTGACGATTTCCGGGCGGGGAGTCGACCTCCTCGAAGGCGTGGACGGCGTGGCCGACGACTTCGAGTTCAACAGGGGCGGCGGCATGTGCGGAAAGCAGGGGCAAATGGCCTTCGTGACCGAGGGTCAGCCGTCAATACGCATCCGCAGCCTGACCGTAGGGGGTGATCGCCATGAAAAGTGACCTACGTTCCATGGCCGAACGGGCCCTTGAAACCGCCATGTCTTCCGGCGCCGACGAGGCCGAGGTCTGCGCCGGCGGCTCCCGCCTGTCGGACATCAAACTCCATGCGGGCAGGCCTGAACAGGTGCGAATCTCGGATGAATCCGGCGTCGGGGTGCGGCTCTTCTGCGGAGGCAGGGCGGGTTTCTTCAGCACGTCGGATCCCGCGGCCGTGGAGTCCGGCGTAAGGGACGTCGCCCGTGCGGTTCAGAAGGCCGATGCCGACCCCTGCGCGGGCCTGCCGGAGACGCCGGCGGAGTCCTTCGCATCCCTCGACATCTTCGACCCCAAGCTCGCGGCGTTGGGCCCGGACGAAAAAATCCGCACGCTCGCGGGCCTCGAACGTGAGGCCTTGGACGCGGACCCGCGCATAGTCTCGAAGTTCTTCTCCTTCAGGGACTCGTCCGGCTCATTCCGCCTGATGAACAGCCGCGGCCTGGACGCGGAGTACGAGAGCACTTCCTACGGCGTGGTCGGCGCGGCGGCAATCAAGGACGAACGCAGGGGCACCAGGGGGTTCTTCTACAGGGCGGGCAGGAAGCTGGAGGACTTTTCCGGCCTTGGAAAGCAGGCGGCCGATCGGGCCCTGAAGGCCTTCGGAGGCCGGCCTTTCCCCCCGCGGACCTGCACGGTGGTATTCGACGGCCTGATGGCTTCCCTTTTGTTCTCGGAAATCTCCGACGCGTTCCTTGGGAACCTGGTCCTTCAGGAGGAGAGTTTCCTGGCCGGCAGGCTGGGGGAGGCGGTGGCGTCCCCGCTGCTTACAATCGTCGACGACCTCGCATGGCCCGGCGCTCCCGACACGCTTCCTTTCGACGGGGAAGGCGTTCCTGCGCGGAGGACCGTGCTGCTGGAGAAGGGCGTGCTGAAGTCGTTCCTGTTCGACACCTATTGGGCGCGCAGGGCGAAGACCGTTTCCACGGGAAACGCGCTCCGCGCGGGATACCGCACCAGGCCGGGGGTATCGCAGAGCAATTTCGCAATCGAGCCGGGCAGCAAATCCCTCCAGGAAATCGTCGCTTCCGTGGACGACGGCCTGCTGGTCCTGGAGACGGTCAACGTCGGGGCCGTGGACGTCGCGAGCGGGGACTACTCTGTCGCAGCGACGGGGGTCAGGATAGAAAAAGGCCGGCTCACATCCCCGGTCGGCGGCGTCACCGTGGCGGGAAGGATGCAGGACATGCTCCGCAACGTTGTCGCGGTCGGCAACGATTTCACATGGCACATTTCCGTGGCTTCCCCAACCCTCGCAATCGAGGGCATGACCGTAGGGGGCTAGGCGTTTTTCCGCCCGTTCTGGCCGGCGGGAGGCGGAAAAACAGGGCTGCGGTGATCGCGGCGAAGAGGGGACTGGGAAATCCTATTCACCACAGTCCTTCATGCCGCGCAGCGGCACCCGGAAACGATGAAAATGGATCCGAGCGCGGCATGAAGGACTAGTGGCTCGAAAATCCGCTTGAACATCCCGGGATTGTCATTGCGAATCCCTTCGATGCTTTCCGGGATGAAGCAATCTCGTCCTTGATGAGATTGCTTCGT
>JBFZBV010000154.1:0-5150 GCA_041308285.1 Planctomycetota bacterium
CCGACTTCACCGGCAAGAGATCACACACCGACCTGTACATCACCCTCGTGGTCCACAAGGCGTTCGTCGAGACGAACGAGAAGGGCACCGAGGCGGCCGCTGCGACGGTCGTGCTGCTGGAGGACAAGGGGATGCCGGAGAAGGACAGGGACTTCGCAGCGGACCACCCGTTCATGTTCGCCATCGCGGACATGAGGACGGAGTCGGTGCTCTTCCTCGGCCGCGTATCGAATCCGGCGAAATAATCGCCGGTGCCGCGGAGCGGCGGAGAATCACGGCACCGGGTGCCGTGGTTGAATCGATGGCTTGCGGATGCGGCCGCCCCGCTCAGCTGGTGCGAAAATTCCGTTGGCATGGCGCCCGAGGTGATGGGCAATGGGAGGGCGAAGCTCCAGCTGAGCCTTTCCGCGTCTTTTACCTGCGCGCCGGACACGGACGCAGCGACCGTCGTCTCGATTCGAAAGGGAATCCGATCCCGACGGGCACCGCGGCACGTAAACTGCCTGCTCTCCCCGGAACAGAGTCAAATGCCGAAGCCGGAGGCTTCCTAGGGCTTGGCGGCCTCGTCCATCTGCTTCATTTCCTCGGATTCGCGCTTCGACTGCCACACGGCCCAGATTATGGTGATTAAAGCGACGGCGCCGACAATCGCTCCGACCCAGGGCAGGGCGTCCTCTGCGGCTTTCGCGCCCATGTTGAATTTCATGACGAGCGGCAGGGCGATGAGGCTGACCATGTTCATGACTTTTATAAGCGGATTTATGGCAGGCCCCGCCGTGTCCTTCAGGGGGTCGCCGACGGTGTCGCCGGTCACCGAAGCCTTGTGCGCTTCGCTGCCCTTGCCGCCGTACAGCCCGTCCTCTATGGACTTCTTGGCGTTGTCCCACGCGCCGCCGGCGTTGGCCATGAACACGGCGAGGAGCTGACCGACGAGGATCATGCCCGCCAGGAATCCGCCCAGCGCGTAGGGGCCGAGCAGGAAACCGACCAGGATGGGGCACATAATGGCGAGCACGCCCGGGCCTATCAGCTCCCGCTGGGCGGCGGTGGTGCAGATGCCCACGACCCGGCCGTAGTCGGGATCCTTGCGGCCTTCCCAGATATCCTTGTCGCGGAACTGGATTCTGCATTCCTTGACTATGAGGAACGCGGCGCGGCCGACTGCGCGCAGCAGCATGCTGCTGAACAGGAACGGCACGGCTCCGCCGATGAGGAACCCGATGAACACCATGGGCGCCGCGACGTTGAGCTGACCGGCCACCGCTTCGTAGGCCTGCCTGCTCATCTCGCTTATCTTGTCCTCGCTGCCCACCGCGATTACCGCGATGAAGGAGGCGAAGAGGGATACGGCGGCGATTACGGCCGAGCCGATGGCGATTCCCTTGGTCTCGGCCTTCGTGGTGTTCCCGACGGCGTCGAGGTCGGCCAGCGTCTGCCTTGCGCGCTTGTAGCTGCCGGGCTCCGCCTTTTCCATCTCCTCCTTCTCGTAGCCCATTTCGCCTATCCCGTTCGCGTTGTCCGCCACCGGGCCGAACACGTCCATCGAAATCGTGTTGCCGGTCAGCGTGAGCATGCCGATTCCGCACATGGCCACGCCGTATGCGACGAACGTGGGGCTCACGTCGGAGCCGTATATGAAGACCGAGGCGAATATCGCGCCCGCGATGACCAGGATTGCCGCCACGGTCGACTCGTAGCCCAGGGCGAGGCCCTGGATGATGTTCGTGGCATGGCCGGTCTGGCAGGACTTCGCCAGCGTCTTGACCGGCGTGTAGCTCGTGTGCGTGAAGTAGCTGGTCACCTTGTTGAGCGCCACGGCGAGGAAGATGCCGATGAAGCAGGTCAGGGCCGGCCGCATGTCGAGGTCGGGCATGCCGAAATTCGCCCAGACGGGCAGTGCGGCTATTCCCCCTTCGGGAAGGCCTGAGAGAGCCATCTTGTACTGGAGGAAGTAGGACGCGTCGAACCTGAGGTAGTAGAAGCCCAGGACGAAGAACCCGACGACGCTGATGCAGCTTCCGATTAGGAATCCGCGGTGCACGGAGTGGAGGGCGGTGTCGGACGTGTCCTTCTCGCCGGCCCTCACGCTGTAGGTGCTGATGATGCTGCCGAGCACCCCGATTGCGCGCACCAGCAGCGGGAAGATGACGCCCTTGTGGCCGAAAGACGCGTACCCGAGAATCATCGCCGCGACTATCGTCACCTCGTAGGACTCGAATATGTCCGCGGCCATCCCCGCGCAGTCGCCCACGTTGTCGCCCACGTTGTCCGCGATGGTCGCCGCGTTGCGCGGGTCGTCCTCCGGTATGTCCTTCTCGATCTTGCCCACGAGGTCGGCCCCGACGTCCGCGGCCTTAGTGTAGATGCCGCCGCCGACCCTCATGAACAGGGCGAGGAGAGTCCCGCCGAATCCGAACCCGAGCAGCGCCTCGTAGGCGCGCTCCCCGTACGCCATGAAAATCAGCGTGCCGCCCAGCAGCCCTAGGCCGTCGGTGAGCATCCCGGTTATCGTCCCGGTCCTGTACCCGAGCTGCATGGCGGTGCCGTAGTTGGTCCGTGCGGCGGTCGCGACCCTGAGGTTGCCCTGCGTAGCGAGCCTCATGCCCACGAATCCCACGCACCAGCTGAACAGCGAGCCGACGAGGAAGGCTCCCGCGCGCCCCACGGCAATCTCTATGATGCCGCTCTGGAGCTTCGTCAGGAACAGGATGACCGTTATCACGACGATGAGCGGCGCTATCCTCTTGAACTGCTGGGCCAGGTAGGCGTTGGCGCCGGATCTGGTCGCATTCGCCACCTTCTTCATTTTGTCGGTCCCGGTCGGGGCGTTGCGCACCTGGCCGACGAGCAGGCCCGCGTACATGAGCGCGGCCAGCGCCGTGCAGAGGACCGCCCAGAGCATGGTCTTCTCGAACGTGTTGTAGTGGTCGGAGGTCATGAAGGAGAAGAAGGTGAAGGTCTCCTCATGCCCGCCGGCGGCGGGTTCGCCCGCCTTGGGAGCGCCTGCTTCGCCGGCGTACACGTACATTCCGACGAAAAACAGCAGCAGCACGGCCAGGAAGAGGGTCGGGATTGTCCTGCGTTTAGAGCGGCGTTTCATGGCTGTCTCCTTAGTTGGCCGCAGCCCGGTTGCGGAAACCGGGACTGTAGTCGGACAACGTATTCCCACTCGAGCCAACTCCCACGGCCCGGCGTTGCCGCGCGCCCGGCCGGATAACGGTCCTTCCTTGAAGAAAAACCCTGTATGCTATGATTAATCCCGCTTTTGTCAATACTTCCGTTTTCCCGGACTGCGACGGCCGACAATCGGCTGGGGCGATTTGCAGGCGTCCGGCGGACGAGGTCTCAGGGCTCACGAGGCGGCGGTCTCCGAATCCGCATGCCTGCCCGGGAATCGCCGCAGGAAGCGCCGGCCGAGCCGGCTGGAACCGCTCAGGCCGTTCGAATGCGTCCGCGCAGCCGGGATTGCGCAGCGCGTCCGGGATGTTAGAATCGAATCCGCGGGCGCTTCCGCGCCCGTTCCGTGCACGTAGGTACAGGAGCCGCCATGAACCGGGCCGCAGCCCTGCCGGCAGCGTTGCTGATTTGCGCCTTGGTTGCGCCGGCCCTGGCGCAGGCCCCGGCCAAGCCGCCGCCCGAGCCGAAGCTGGACTCCAAGGCCAAGGCCCGAATCAAGGAGGCCATCGCCGACTACTTCAAGGCGGCCGACGACGCGGGCAGGTCGGACGCGCTGAAAAAGGCAGGGGAATCCGACCCAATCCCGGCCTCGGCGGCTGTCGAGTTCCTGCAGGCCGCGTTCAAGGCCGCCATGGCAGGGACCAAAATCGCAGTCAAGCACGATACGGCGCTGGAGACTTCCCAGGGCACCGGGAAGATCCTCGTGAGCGGCGTCAAGGCCGGCAAGCCGCAGCCCCTGCTCATCGGCCTCCACGGCGGCGGCCAGGGAGTGGGCGACGGGTCCGAGTGCGAGCAGAAGTTCCAGATCGCGGCCTCCAAGGGGTGCATCGTCGTATTCCCCACGGTCCTGCAGAAGGACGCGACGGCCTGGAACACGGAACGGGAGGAGAAGTACGTCCTCGAGATAATCGAGGCGGTCAAGCGCACCGCCGCGGTCGACACGAACAGAATCTACCTCGTGGGCCATTCCATGGGCGGATTCGGCACGTGGTCCATAGGCGGGCACTTCGCGGACCTTTTCGCCGGGCTCGGCCCCTGCGCGGGCGGCGTGTTCCTGGTGCTCGGGGGCGACAAGCCGGCCGCGGCGCCCGGCGTGCTCCCGAACCTGCACAACACGCCGGTCTACTTCTACCACAGCACGGACGACGCCCAGGTGCCTCCCAAGGCCGACCAGGTCGCGGCCGAAATCCTCGCCGGGCTCGAAAAGGAGCATCCCGGAGGGTTCAAGCACACCTACGTGGAGTACACCGACCTCGGGCACGGCGTGCCTGCAAAGGGGATGGGCCCGGTCATCGACTACATCCTCGCCTTCACGCGCGACCCGTACCCGAAGAAGGTCGTGTTCGAGCCCGTGAGATCCTACAAGCGGATGTTCGCGTGGGTGGAAGTGCCGGCAGGGAGCGCGGTGAAGCGAATAGCCGCCGAGTACGACAGGAAGAAGAACGAGATTTCGGTGACCGCGTCCGGATCCGACAAGGGCTTCGCCCTGTACCTGAACTCGTCCAGGATGGTGGATCCGAAGAAGGAGGTCGCGGTGGTCGTGAACGGCCAGGAGAGGTTCCGCGGCTTCGTGCAGAGCTCGGCCTACGCGGTCCTGCGATCAGTGGGCGAGTTCCGCGATTCGGCCAGGGTATTCACCATGCGGATAGCCTTCGAATAGGGGGCCGGCACGGGACCCGATCGGCCCGATGCATGGAGGAATCCTGGGGCCTCGCCGTGAATCCGTCACGTAGCGCGGACCTCGAGGCTCGATATCCCGAGGCGCCTCGAGTCGGCGAGCAGGACCTTGAACCCGGCCCCAATCATCCTGGCCAGCGTGGACCCTGCAGGACCGGCGCCGATGATTATGACGGGATGTATTGACCATTCCCGCCGGGCCGAATGTGCCAGGTTTGCCCAACCTGTACTGTCCCTTATTAGAGTCGGAAATCCGGCATCCGAGGGGATTTCCAACTTTCCCCATGTTCTTCCCA
>JBFZBV010000155.1:0-6422 GCA_041308285.1 Planctomycetota bacterium
TTTCCGAGGGCCTTCCTTTCGAGGCAGATTCGCAACAATCCCCAGTCGGGCATCCCGTCGTACCCCCCTTCGGGAACACTGACCTCGGCCTTGGACTGGAAAGGCCGCCTTTATTCGAACCGGAGGCCGGGAGACGCTTGTCCTTACTGCGGCGCGGCGCTGGAAGCTGAAGCCTTCTTCGGCGGGCTCATGCTGTTCTCCCCGAGGAAAGCGGACCACTCCTTCTCCTACGGCGGCCCGGACGGACTGCAGGCGAAGTGGGAATCCATCGTCTTCTACTGCCCGTTCCGCAATCAGAACGGGGGCTCGGAAATGCGAAGGTACGTGTTCCATGCCGCGTCGCTTGCCGCCGGCGGGCCGGCGCCCTCGCTCGTCGATTTGCTCGATTTCGACGGCGACGGGGTCATCCAGTCACCGCCGATGACCGGGCAGGACGGCAGCCTCGCACTTGACGCTGACGGCGAGGCCTTCTGCCTGGTGAATGCGGCGCCGGGCTCGAACGTGCTCATGTACACGAGGTGGTCGGCGGCGGCGGGCAGGAGTTTCAGGATTGAGGTGGACAGATCGACGGGCATGGCGGACGTGACGGCGACAGGCGGCGTCCATCCGACTGCAGGGACGGTCCAGGTCAGGTGCGGGATGCAGCGCCTCGCAGCCGGCCTTTCCGATTTCGACCCGAGCACGTTCGAGAACAATCCTTCGTACGACTCGGGAGGAACGACGTTCAATCCCTCGGGCGTGTCCGAGAAAGGCGTTCTCAGGGTGACTTTCCAGATGGACAATGCCGGCCCCCAGTGGTCCGGGAACGTGGAGACGGTCCAGACCACGATGTTGAGGCCAAGGAACTAGAAGGCTGCGCATGAAAACAAGGAGAAACTCCGGCAAAAGTCCTGCCCCATCGTTCTCGCCGATTGGCGCCCTGCTGTCTTACGTCAAGGTCGTGGCGCTGGTACTTCTCCTCCTCGTGACGACATACTTCGTGGCGGGCATGGTGAAGTCCGCGTCCAGGCCCGGCGGGAAAGGCGCTCAGCGGTCAATCCAGCCCGTAAGGCTCACGGCTGCGACAATCGGAGAATGGACGAAGGGAGCCGCAGCAATCGGCGCATCGAGGGAAGCCGGAAAGGCGGGATTCGAAGTCGAATCGCTCGCCCTCTTCCTCGAATGGGCGAGAAACAACTTCCCGGCCCTGGAAAATTCGGTCGGCCCGGTTGACGCGGACCGTTTCCTCGGCATAACCGCCTCAATCGAACGCGCGAGACGGAACTTCCGCAGGCTGGCCGAGTTCGAGATGATGGCGTCCGAGGAAATTTCCGCGGGAGAGAAGTTCGCCGCCGCGGCGATAATTCCCGCCTTCGCCCCTGCACCGGCATTCGAGAAGTGGGAAGAGGATGATTTGCGGGCATACGAGGAGTCCTTCTCCGATATCGAGACGGCGCTCTTCGGCTTCATACCCCGCATCGGCATGCCCGTGCCCGCGTGGGACGAAAGGGGAGCGGAAAGAAGCCGGGATGGAGTCGTCGGCGCCGGCCGGCAATGACGGGCGAAGAAGCGCCTGGACTCGGGCTTGCGCCTGGTGGGCGGATTCGCGACTGCGGGCGCCTTCGCGGTCAGTCCCTCCCAGAACCCGGGTTTTTTCTCTTTCTGTTGAGGCCCCTCGAACGCCCCCCCCCTCCCCCATCGCCCTCCCTTGATTCCGGGATTCGGACCCCGTAGAATCCGGTTCCCGGGCAGCAGAAGGCGCCGGAGAGGGTCCGGCCCGGGCCTGGGCCGTCTAAGGAGCGCGCATGAAGATTCGCATCGCTGTTCTCGCAGTTTTATTCGCCCTGGCATCAGGCTGCCAGCTCACCACCAATTTCGTGACCGGCTACACGCCCAGGCTCGACCACGATCTCCTGGCGTCCCGCACCGAGGCCAGGGTCGCCGTGGTCTTCTTCGAGGACGCCAGGCCCGAAAAAGAGTACACGAGCACGGCCTGGCTCTTCCTGACCTACGTCCCGATTATCCCCTTCGTCACGATGTCCTATGAGAGGATGGACGAGATAATCGCGGAAATCAGCGAGCAGATGTCCGTCAGCGGACGCGGCGCCTTCGGCGCCCGCGGCTTCTCCAAGGGCCTCGGCGCCAGCCAGCCTCCTGCGCCGCCGTTCGCGGAGATGTGCTATCCCGCGACCATGGCCAAGGCGGTCGCCGACGACATCGGCCAGTACGTGGGGAAGGCCGAATACGCGGAGAAAGCCCCGGCAGGCGGCTTCGACTACGTTCTCAAGGGCAGGCTCGTCGAAACGCCGTACAAGAACTGGGGCACGTCCTATTGCCTCGGAATCGCCGGAGTCCTGCTTTGGATGCTCGGCCCGCCCATCGGCGGGTGCACGTCGTCGACAGTGCTCGATCTGACGCTCGAGGACCCGAAGGGCCGGGTCGTCTGGCAGGGAAGGGCGTCGGGATCCGCGTCGAAACTCGTGACGCTCTACACGAGCTCGGCGATAGTCTACGGCGGATCAGGCGCCTTCAGCCTCAACGTCTACCCCTGCTGGGACGATACGGTCAACTGCAGGTCGCCTTTCGCATGGAACTTCCTCTCCCTCAAGGAAGGCATGGAAGCAGTGCGTGGCGACCTGATTCGCGCAATCAAGTCCGACTTCAAGGGCAGGGGCGGCGATTCCCCCGGGCGTTGACCCGCAGCGGAATGCCGGGATCTTTTCACCGCAGTCCTCACCCGGGGAAAAAGCAGGCGGCGCTGAAGGGCTCGCGCATCCCGTCCCGAATCCGGCCCCGGAGCCGCGAGGATCAGGGATTCCCCGCCTGCGCAAAAATCCAACGCACCTGCGGATCATGGCTGCGTGGACTGCGGCCCGTCATGCATCCGCCCATCGTGGAACCACGCACGCACGGGCCGGCAATCCAGCCTCATATTGCAGATCCCGGGCTCTGGACACGCAGTTGTGGAATCAGTAGCTGGTCCCGCCCTGGATCATGCTCTTTCCGCCCTTCGCGGAAGGCGTCGGCCCTGCGAATCCCTTCGCTGCGGGCTTTGAATCCATGCGCTGATTCGCCTGCGCTGCGCCCGGATTCGAGAGACCCGCCGCGTTTCCCTGCGTCAGTTCGCGCTCGGCCTGCAGCCAGTCCTGCTGGTCCTGGCCGTGCTGGAAGCCCCTGCCGGCGAAAATCTCGAAAGCGCGAGCGGCGATTTCGTCGTGCGAGGGCGACATGCGCGAACCCTGCCCGGCCGGCGCGTCGCTGTTCAGGGGAACAGAAGATTCACGCGTGGACTTCGGAACAAAACCGAACTTCTTCATTTCATCCTCCCTTCTCGAATGGAGAAAAAAAAGCCGGCCTGCTTCAGCACTGGTATACTGAACCGGGTCGGCTGAACCGCTAAAGGCGTGTCCGGATTGACTGCTATCCCGTCACCCGACGTCGAACCCGTTTTCGCTTTTTCCGTGCGACAACTCTGTGTTTTTCTATATGTCAAATCAAGAAGAAAAGCAACCGGAATCTGCGGAATCTTTTTCTTCTTCCTTTTCGGCTCCCATGCGGATGCCCGTCGGGAGACAAGCATGGTGTCCTGGGAATATCGACTGCGAATGCCCGTTTCCGGACGGCTCTGGCCCCCTCCCCAGGTTCGAATGACCCTGCTTCAGGACCTCCCTCACTTTCCCCAGCAGGTCATCCGGCGCGAACGGCTTGGGCAGGAAGGCCACGCCGGCATCGCACGGTTCCGGGGACACCATATAATTATCTCCTCTTCCTGCCGGGTTTGGGTCCTGGGGGCATTTTGTGCAGAACACGCTCCAGCCTCTTCTCCATCCTGACGATGAAGCGGTCTGAGCCCATCCCTCCCGGAAGTTCACCATCCTCGTGTATCGCCTGTGAGCCTCGCCTATTGCCCGGGTCAGGGCCTCCATGTCCTTCGGAACCGCAATCAGATGCACGTGGTTGGGCATAAGGCACCACGCTTTTATCTCGACACCGCATCCCCTGCACCACTCTCCTAGAAGCTCGATGCACGCCTCGTAGTCCCCGTCGCGCAGGAAAGTCTCCTGCCCTCGCCCCCGCATGCTTGTCAATAGTCAAGTATGGTGCCCCCGGAAATCCTGAGGCTCACGCCGATTCCGGAGGATTCCAGCCTATGAGGTCATAGAGCCTCAGCATTCTTGACGGCACCTCGATGGGGACCTGCGCTGCGGATTCGAGACCGAGCCTTCTTGCCAGACCGCGGAGGACCATGCGCCTCCCCAGGGCCAGCGCCATGGCCTGCCGATCCGCGACCACGGCCAGGGCAACTGAAGAAACACCGGCCGTTTCGGGCAACTGGCCGAGACCGGCCAGGCCCAGGTTGACGGCCTCAATCAGGCCTGCGCGTTCATCCTCGGACGTGTTGTTCCGCCTCAGCCACCATGAAAGGGCATGGGGCACGACCGGCGACCAGGAGAGCTGCTGCGCCCAGTAAGCGACGTCGCGCGCCCCGCGGACGCGGCAATCGTCCACCATCCGATTTATCAGGCGGCTCCAACGTTCCAGCCGGCCTGCCCGGGCCTTCTCATGGGCGTTTCCCACCGAAGAAATCCTCAAGAACGAAGCCCAGGTTGTCGCTGACGACCGGATCACGGCGGAATCGCTGCGGCAGGCGGTCGAAGCTTTCCTTGAGGTCTTCGGCCGTCAGCCCGAACCTGCGGATTAGAAAAGAGATGTCCGTCGAATCCTCGGGATCGACCTCCAGATAGTCCGAATCCAAAAAATCCTTGTCCTCGGGGTTGAATGCGATTCCGACCTGCTCGCAAGCCTTTC
Organism: Planctomycetota bacterium; assembly: GCA_041308285.1. GTDB lineage: Bacteria > Planctomycetota > JAKEIC01 > JAKEIC01 > DYIT01 > PPR-0505. The sequence goes on from JBFZBV010000155.1 coordinate 4,789, forward strand.
TAAGGGCGGCTTCTGAGAATCTCGACGAAGGAAGAACATCGAGATCCCCGGTTGTCCGGCCGCCCAGCCCGTGGGCCAGAACTGCAGCGCCGCCCCGAATATCGAGGACTACCTTTTCGGTCAGCTCGTCGTCAATTCGCTGTAACAGCGTTCTGAGGCTGTCCTTGTCCATATCCATGCCATAATCTGAAGCAGGCGCCCCAGCCCGCCTGCCATCGCACCTGTGCGTAACTCATGGACTTACAATAAGTTCCATTGAACATATATTCTATTCGCGACGTCCAATCATGTCAATGATTGAAGCAGCGCTTGACGATAGCATCCCATAAGTGCGGAAGCGCAAGGCCCTCGAGAGCAGGCTCAGGAACCTGGAAGAGACGGACTACAAGCCTTGTGACCCTCACTGAATTTCTTGCGCGATCTCGGGTTTAAACACCTGGGGTAATTGCCTCTCCATTATTGCGGCGGAAGCCGCGTGAGGAGGCAAGATGAATGAGGAGAACAAGGTAAGTGGGATTGCGCAGGACGGGGGAGGCGATGCCTGGGAAGCTTCCGGGATTCCCGGCGAGCCCAAGAGCGAATCGGTTGAAAAGCCGGGCGCAACCGCGCACGCGGCGCCGGTAAAATCCGGCCCGTTTTCGAGCCCTTCTTCCGCCGGCATCCGCGGCCTGATTGGCCGCGACTCGCAGTCCTTCACGCCCGAGCAGAAGCTGCTTCTGCTGGATGTTTGGGAGAAATCCACGCTGACGGGAACCGACTTCTCGTCCATAGTCGGCGTGGAGCCGGCCACTCTCTACCTCTGGCGCAAGCTGTACCAGAAGTATGGGCCGGAGGCGCTGTTCCCGAAGCCCAAGGGAGGGAAAAAGGGCATGAAGGTGGACTCCATCACGCGCAGGGCGATAGTCCTGCTCACGACGCCCGCACGCCCCTGGGGCGCTCCTTCCCGTCTTCCGGCTTCTTCGTCCATCTGGCCATATCACGACGCAATCCGGCCCCGGCTCCGGCCCATGAGGTGAAGCGAGGGCATTCAACTACCTGACAGAGGGATATATATACATGGAATCGAGGAAGGCAAATTCAGGAGGGGGACTTTGTTTCTAGCGCTAGAAATTTTTTTCGAGGTGCGTATTCGTGTAGATTATTTTCTGCGTTGAGGTTGCTGCGAATTCCGGAGGGCGAGTTAATTTTTTTTATTCAGGGGTGTTTTCACCAGGGCCAGAAGATGGGTTATCGTCCTTTTCACGTAGAGCATATTCATGGTTCTTCTGACCATTCCCGCCGGGCCTGAAGCTGCCTCCGGCGGGGCGACGCCCACCAGAAAGCGTGGAGGGGGCGCCCCCCTTGCCGCTTCCTACGCCGCGTCGCTTTTCCTGGCGAAACCAGCGCGCCCTTTCCAGGCGTCCAGTCGGGAACGGAGTCCGTCGATTCTGAAGAGGAAAGAGAGGGGGACATCATCCGGTGGAACCGGGCACGCCGCTTTCGCATTATTATTCCGGCGACGCGGCGTAGGATCGCGGCGGGGGGCGGAAGGAAAGATCGTTCATCTCCATTGAATTGATGATGTTCCCTTACTCAAGCACGATGCCGCTGCAGCAGAGGTGCACCATCGCCATCAGGGCGGACACGGTTCCGAA
>JBFZBV010000156.1:0-32573 GCA_041308285.1 Planctomycetota bacterium
TGTAGTAGGTCGGGAATTCCGGGTCCATCCGGACCGCCTCGTCGTGATTCCTCACCGCCTTCTCGAAGCTCTGGATCGAATCGGCTCCAGCCTGCGACTCGGCCTCGCCCATCGCCGCCCATGCGGTCCCGAGGTTCAAGAAGGCCGGCGAATATCGGGGATTCATCTTCACCGCGGCCGCGTAATCTTCAATCGCCCTGGCGAGGATTGGCCTGGGGTCCTCCCCCCTGTCGGCCGCCGCCCCGGCAAGAGCCTGGCCCGCGTTCCCCCGGTTGTTGCGCGTGAGCACGTCCCCGGGATCAGCCTCGAGGACCAGGCCGAATTCGGCCAGCGCTTTCCCGAGGCTTCCGGTCGGGTCGACTCCGCGGGCGGCCTCGGCTTCGCCGAGTCCCAGGAAAGCGAGCCCGAGTATTCTCCGGAGTTTCAGGGTGACTGCCCCGCCTTCCAGGGCCGATTCCGCAGCCTTGACAGACGCCTCGAAGTCCGGCCTCGGGTCGCCCCCCGCCGCCGCGACCATCACGCCCATCGAATGGTGGAAGACCCCCATGCGCTCCTTGATGCGGAGGTCCGCTCCGAACCGGCTCTGGTACAGCTTCCCGTCGGCGAGCGCGCCGTCGAAGTCCTTCATCCAGTATCTTGCGACCGCCCTGCCGAAGATGAATTCGTCCCTCATCCACGACAGCTCAGGTATCTCCATGGCGTCGGCGAGGCCTTTCTCGGCCGACTTCCAGTCCGCCCTGCAGATTCCCCCGAGAAGGGCGAACGCCGCCTTGATGTCCTCCCCCGCGGATCCGCCCCATGCCCCGGCCTTCAGCGCTGCGTCGAGAAACATCTCGAACTGCTTCCTGGCGGTCGACTCCCGCTCGCTTTCTTCGGGCTTCTCCTCGAAATCCAGCCCCAGCCCGGACGCGCTCCCGACGGAAGGAAGGTCCTGGTAGCCCAGGTAATCCGACAGGTAGGCAAGGGCCAGGAAGAGCAGGCCCCACGGCGACTCCGGATCGGTCTCGTGCGACTCCTTGAAAGCCTTCCGGGCCTCTTCCATGTAGCATGCCAGCCAGAGGAGCCAGGCTTTCACCGCCAGCATGGTGGATTGGGACGAGGCGTCGGCCGGCACGCCGCGGCAGAACTCCTCAATCTCGGCCCTGTGCTCCTCGAAGACCTGCTGCTTCTGCTCGACAGGCATCGTCCGGTCGAACTTCGCCTTCTTGAGAGCGTCCTGGGCGGCCTGCAGCCTGGACACCGCCTTGATGAAGACCCGGTATGCGTGCTCGCCCTTCTGCTTGAGCCTCACCATCTCCTGGGCCCTGTCGCGCTCGATTCCGGCCTCCGCCGCCTTCTCACCCTTCTCCAGCTCGCTTTTCCTGCTCTGGGCGACCATTATCGCCGCAGCCACGCCCACTGCGGCCAGCACCGCAACCGCGGCAAGGGAAGCAGCGACCGCGGTCTTGTGGCGTCCGGCCCTCCTCGCGATTCGCCGCAGGAATCCTACGGGCCGGGCTTTGACCGGTTCGCCGCTGAGGTACCTCTGCAGGTCCTCCGCGAGATCGGCGGCGGTCGCGTACCTGAACCTCGGCTCCTTGGAGAGGCACTTGAGGCAGATGTTCTCTATGTCCCTGTCCGCGGACCGGTTCGCATTCCTCACCGGCGGGGGGTCCTCGTACAGAATCTTGTGTATGAGATTCACCGTGGTCTCCGCCTCCAGCGGAGGCCTGCCGGTCAGCATCTCGTAGAGCGTGGCGCCGAGCGAATACACGTCCGAACGCCGGTCGAGGTCCTTCACGCGTCCGTCCGCCTGCTCGGGGGGCATGTAGTGCAGCGTCCCGAGCGCCATGCCCGTGCGCGTCATGGTCGAGTCGGATTTCGCGTCCTTGGCGATTCCGAAATCCGTGAGCATCGGCTCCCATTCGACCGTGCCGGGACGAGCCTCCTGCGCGGCGGCCGCGCCGACCGGCTGCGGCTGAGCCGCCGCCGCGTTCCCCTGCGCCCCGGCGCCGGGCCCTTCCGCCTCGGCCGGCACGCTTCCGGATCCCGCGCCCTCCGCCCCGGGTCCCTCTCCCTTCTTCCCAATGAGGATGTTGGCGGGTTTGATGTCCCTGTGCAGGATGCCGTTGGCGTGGGCGTGCTCGAGCGCGACCGCAACTTTATGCGCCACAAAAGCCGCCTGGCCGGGGTTCATGCCGCCCTGGGGAATCAATTTGTCCAGGGACTTCCCTTCGACGAAATGCATGGCGAAGAAATGCAGCCTTCCGTCGCACCCGATGTCGTAGACCGGGACTATGTTGGGATGGTGCCCGAGCCGGGCCACCGCCTCGGCCTCGCGGTGGAACCGGGCTATGGCCTCGCTGGAGGCGTCCTCTCCGGCAATCAGGACCTTCAACGCGACAATGCGCTTGAGCGCCTCGTGGCGCGCCTTGTACACGACGCCCATTCCGCCGCGGCCGATTTCCGAGACAATCGTGTACGGCCCCAGGCGGTCCATGCCGAGCACGACCGCCTTGTGCGTCCCGCCGGCCTTGTTGACGTCCAGCGTGTCGGCCTCGGACCCTTCGCCCGGGCGGCGGCCCGACGGTGTCCGCTCGGGTCCGCCGGCCATCGTACGCTCATCCTGAGCCGGAACCGGGTCTTCTTCTTTTCCGGGAGTCTTCTCGTCCATGTCCGCCCTGCAACGCCGACCTCGGATATCATGGTCTATTTCGCATATTTCATCAACACGAAGAAGAAGCGCAAGGACGGCCGGCCTCGGCTCGAAGCCAGCCATGCCTCCGCCCCTCGAAGCGGAATGTTCTCGCACGGTCTCTGCGCCGGATACGGCCTGGAGATTGGGAAACGTCATCACGGAAAAAAAAGAAGGGGCGCTTTGCGCGCCCCTTCCGTGAAGTTCCCATCCAGGCACAGGATTCAAACGAGTCCGTAGGCGTACATGGCCCTTGCGACCTTGAGGAATCCTGCGATGTTGGCCCCCATGGGGTAGTTGCCGGGCTGGCCGTAGGCCTGCGCCGCGTCGATGCATGACTTGTGGATGCTCTTCATAATCTGAAGAAGTCTCGCGTCCACTTCTTCGCGGGTCCAGGAGAGCCTGAGGCTGTTCTGGCTCATTTCCAGGCCGGATGTGGCTACGCCGCCTGCGTTCGCGGCTTTAGCAGGCCCATAGAGCATCCTGTGCTCGAGGTACACATCGACGGCTTCCGGTGTGGAGGGCATGTTCGCTCCTTCGGACAGGCAGAAGCAGCCGCTCTTGACGAGCGCCTGCGCGAGAACCCCGTCTATTTCGTTCTGCGTGGCGGAAGGAAGGGCGATGTCGATCTTGAGGTTTTCCTTCTTGATGACATCCCAGACGCTCATGCCCGCGTAGTAGGAGGCTTTCTTGTACTTCTCCGTGTACTCCTTGATTCTCCCCCTGCGGTTGTTCTTGAGGTCCATTACGAAATTCCACTTCTCGCCTTTGATTCCGTCCATGTCGACGACTGCGCCTTCGGAGTCGGACATGGTGATTGCCTTTCCGCCGAGCTGGTTGACCTTCTCCACGGCATATTGGGCCACGTTGCCGGACCCGCTTACCGCGCATATCTTGTCTTTGACGTCTTTGCCGCGCGTGGCGAGCATTTCCTGCGCGAAGTACACCTGGCCGTATCCCGTGGCTTCGGGCCGGATGAGGCTTCCGCCGTACTCCAGTCCCTTTCCGGTGAGAACGCCCGTGTGCTCGTTTCGGATCTTCTTGTAGTATCCGTACATGTAGCCGATTTCACGGCCCCCCACCCCGATGTCTCCGGCAGGCACGTCGACGTCCGCGCCGACATACCGGAAGAGCTCGCGCATGAAGGCCTGGCAGAACCTCATCACCTCGTTATCCGACTTGCCTTTGGGATCGAAGTCCGATCCGCCCTTGCCGCCGCCCATGGGCAGCGTGGTGAGGGAGTTCTTGAAAATCTGCTCGAATCCGAGGAACTTTATGATTCCCAGGTTGACGGACGGGTGGAAACGCAGGCCGCCCTTGTAGGGCCCGATGGCATTGTTGAACTGGACCCTGAAACCGCGATTGACGTGGACATAGCCGTTGTCGTCCATCCAAGGCACCCTGAACAAAACCGCACGGTCAGGTTCCACGATTCGCTCGTAAATACCTGCTTTCACGAACTCCGGGTGCTTGGCGACTGTCGGTTCGAGGGTGTTGAACACCTCCTCGACCGCCTGAAGGAATTCTGGCTCTGCTGGGTTCTTCTCCTTCACTTTCTGGCACAGGTCTTTGATGTACGACATATATATCTCCTTAAACAGGTGAGTGTTGAACCAGTCTTATATATTCGTCGATATGGGTGTCAAGTGATTTCAAATGTCAACAGCGAGGGGGTAAGATACCCCAGGCAGCTTCATTCGCTGGCCGAAATCGCCCCGCTTCTTCCCTGATTCATAATTCATTGCGCAGCTGTATGTTACGGCAATCCATCCCATTCTCGCGACGTTAAGGCCCATGTTTCATGTTTCTAGAGGCTGAAAAAAAACCGTCTTTGCGCCCTGAAACTATTGGCGGCTGTCGTCGATTTTTGTGAAAATCGGCGCTTTGAAGCCCTGAAAACGCAAAGCTGTCTTCTTTCTGCAGCACGGCAATGGAAAAACCTGAAGACCTGACTTACGACCCTGAAGGATCGGGCAAGAAACAGCTCGATGATTTCCAGCATCTGACCCGGGAGCTGGTCGGAATCATCCGGCAGGGAAGATCTGAGTCCGAATTCATGCCCGGCGTGCTTCGGCTTTTGCTCAACTACTCCGGCAGCGACGAGATATCCTTGCTTCTGGCGCCCGGCGAAGGTTCCACGAGCTGGACTGCGCGGTGGAGAAACCTGCGGTTCTTCTATTGCGAAGCGATTGCTGCCTCAAAAGCCGCGAAAATCTGGGGGGGAACTGAGGGCGTCCACAGCCCGGAATCTCTCAAGGAAATAGTTTCGACCTGCAATGCCGGCCTCGTATCGTCTTGTTTCACGGACAAAGGCAGTTTCTATACCGGTGATGCAAACGCTCTTTGCGAGTCAATGCCCGATTTGCGCCTCATCTGCGGCGAATTATTCCCCGCCTCGGGAATCAAACCGGGGTCAATCGCCCTGGTCCCTCTTGCCGCCGGGGAGAAAGAGGCCGGGACGCTGAGATTCGTCGCTCATGAGAAGAATTTCTACTCCAGACCGGAAGTCGAATTCTACGAAAGCCTGAGCCAGGTTCTTGGCGTTCTCTTCGCTAGCACCAGGACTCAGGCTGCTTTGAGCGAGCGTCTGAAAGAGCTCACCTGTCTATATGGCATTTCAAAGGTCCTGGAGCAGAAAGGCCTCCTGCATGACCAGGCCCTCAAGCAAATCGCCGACCTTCTGCCTCCTGCCATGCAGTACCCTGAAATAGCCTCGGCAAGGATTTCCCTCGACGGATTAATCTTTTCGACCAGCGGCTTCAGCTTCGCCAAGGACGTCCTTCCGGCCGACATCATCGTGGGCGGGGAGAGGCGGGGGCTGGTTGAAATCGCCTATACGGAAATCAAACCCGTTCTTGCCGAAGGCCCGTTCCTGAAGGAGGAGCGGAGTCTCATCGACGCCGTGGCCCGGGAGATTACCTTTTTCCTGGACCGGAAGAAGGCCGAGGATGACAAAGTCAGCATTCAGAACCATCTGAGGCAGGCCGACAGGCTGGCTACGGTAGGCCAGATTGCCGCGAGCATCGCTCACGACCTGAACGAGCCGCTGAGCAACATCCTCGGATTCGCGCAACTCGCCGAAAAAGCCAACAACCTGCCGGGACAGGCCGACAAGGACATCAGGAAAATAATTGAGGCATCTCTGTACGCAAGGGGGATAGTCAAAAAGCTTCTGGGGTTCACCCGACAAGTCCCGATTACCAAAGTCCGGCTGGATCTGAACAAGGTCATCGACGACAGCCTGTTCCTTTTCGAAAAACGCTGCATGACCGAGGGGATCGAACTTGTGAAGGAGCTGGCCTCGGCGCTCCCGGAAGTCGAGGCGGACCAGGTCCAGGCCAACCAAATCCTGGTGAACCTGATGGTCAATGCGATTCAAGCCATGCCTGACGGTGGGAAACTCACCATACGCACGGGATGCCATCCGGAGCATGTGTTCCTATCGGTCGAGGACACCGGCATCGGCATGGACGATGAGACTCTGAAACACATATTCAATCCTTTTTTCACCACCAAGGAGAAAGGCGAAGGCACCGGCCTGGGCTTGCCCATGGTTCAGGACATCGTGAAGTCGCACGGCGGGACGATTAAGGTCGATAGCAAGCCGGGGCAGGGATCGAGGTTCGAGGTGCGTCTTCCCATATTTCACCCCCAGGCAGCGTCGAATCCTTGACCGGAGGGGCAAAGCGGAGGAATCCAAATGGCGACTCAGGCGGCCCGGGAGAAGATTCTCATTGTCGACGACGCCGCGGATACCCGCGAGGTGGTCCAGCGGAACCTGTCCGCGGAAGGATATGAAACCTATTCCGCATCCGGCCCGGAGGAAGCCCTCGCCTTCCTGGATCATTCGCATGTGGACCTCGTGATAACGGATTTGAAAATGCCCGGAGCCTCCGGGCTGGACATCGTGCGGCACGTCCGCGAGAACCTGCCGGGCACTGAAGTCATGATGATTACGGGCTATGCGACAATCGAAGGCGCCGTCGTTGCGGTCAAGACGGGCGCCGAGGAGTACCTGGCGAAGCCCTTCACGTCCGAGGAGCTTATTGCCGCTGTCCGGAGATCCTTCGCAAAACTGCATCTCAGAAAAGCAGGAAGCGTCCCGGGAGAGAAAAGCATCTCGTCCATGTACGGCCTGCTCGGCGCTTCCGATGCGATGAAGGGCGTGTACGGGGCCATCGCCAAGACCGCGCCGACGAACGCCACAATCCTCATCACGGGCGAAAGCGGCACTGGCAAGGAGCTCGTGGCGAGGGCGATTCACTACTCGAGCCCCAGAGCCTCAGGCCCGTTCGTGCCGGTCAACTGCGGCGGAATCCCGGAGGGACTCCTCGAAAGCGAGCTTTTCGGCCATGTGAAGGGCGCTTTCACCGGAGCAGTCGAGTCAAGGGCAGGTTTCTTCCAGACTGCCGAGGGAGGATCAATCTTCCTGGACGAAATCGGCGAAGTGAGCCTCGCGATGCAGGTGAAACTGCTTCGGGTCCTGCAGGACAGGGAAGTCTGCATGGTGGGCGCGACCAAATCCAGGAGAGTCGATCTCCGGGTAATCGCCGCGACCAACAAGGACCTGCTCGCCCTCATCAAGAAAGGGATCTTCAGGGAGGACTTGTACTTCAGGCTGAACGTCATCAGCATCGCCATCCCTCCGCTCAGGGAGAGAGGGGACGACGTGCTCCTCCTCGCCGGCCATTTCTCCAGGAAATTCTCCGAGGAACTCGGCAAGCCTCCGGCCAGGTTCTCGGATTCCGCGCTCGCTGCCCTGAAGAACTACGACTGGCCGGGGAACGTCAGGGAACTCGAGAACGTGATTCAGAGAGTCGCCCTCTGGAGCGAGAACAGGGAAGTCAACGCATCTGATCTCCCCTCGCTGATGCGCTTCACCGCCGGCAAGGGCCTGAGCCCCCACCGGACCCTCTCCGAAATGGAAGCCACCCATATCGCCAACGTCCTGTCGTCGCTGGGCGGAAACAAGACCAGAGCCGCTGAAGTCCTGGGCATAGACAGGAAGACGCTCCGCGAGAAGATGAAAAGGTACTTGCTCGAATAGCCGGTTTTCCCGCCTTTCCCCACACGCCTTGGCCGGGGAGTTTCTACCCGCTGGAGAGCAAATCCCCGGCAGAAACACCTTCCGAACGTCGGTTGAATTCCATCATCCTCGCTCAGGCAGGCGCGCTTCGAAGCCTCAAGTCCCTGATATGAAACGTGATCCGTGGCTGTCCATCTCCCGTCGGAATCTGCCGCCCGGAAAAAAACTTTTGGCGCGCCGCGTGCAATGTACATCCCCGTTGGAATCAAGACGAACGAGAAATCCGATCGGATGCTTGAAAGCTTGATTCAAAGGTCTCCCGGGTTCAGAAAACACGAAGGCAATAGTTGAAATTATGAGGGGGTATTATGAGTGCCATATTCTCAATGGAGGGCCCAAGCGTGTCCGCTTCAAGGAAAATGCCGGGAATTTGCCAAAGCTGCCTTTTCTTCCCTGAGTGCAGCTTGAGGCGGGACAAAGAGACGCCCGTATGTTTCTGCGAATTGTTCGAATGCACAAGCGATGTCGAATCGAGCGCCAGGGAAATCGATCTCGACCACTGCCCCGGCGATTCCAATCCCGAGTTCTGCGACAGGAGCCTGAAGGGGCTTTGCATGAACTGCGAGAACAGGACAACCTGCAGGTATCCTCGCCAGGAAGGCGGCGTGTGGCACTGCTCGGACTATAAATAAGCGATACCGCCTGGCGATACCGCCTTCACAACTTTGACGCGATTGGGGTGTTTCAGAAATGAACAAAGAAACAATCGACGGCATCATCGAGAAGCACAAGCACGACATGGGCGGCTTGATTTCCGTGCTGGAAGAGGTCCAGGCCAAGTTCGGATATCTCCCCGAAGAATCCCTCCAAGCCGTTTCGGAGGCGTTGAACCGCCCCCTGGTGGAGGTGTACGGCGTCGCGACTTTCTTCAGGGCTTTCAGCCTCAAGCCCAGGGGAAAGCACCTGGTCTCGGCCTGCGTCGGGACCGCCTGCCACGTGCGCGGGACCCAGGCGGTCGTGAGGGAGCTGCAACGCGTGCTGGGCGTGAAACCCGGCGAAACCACTCCGGACAAGGAGTTCACCCTGGAGACCGTCGCCTGCCTGGGCGCATGCGCGCTCGGCCCGATGGTCGTGATTGACGGCCATTTCTTCTCCAAGATGAACCCCTCCAAGGTCAAGGGCGTCATCGAAAAGGCCAGGGCGGGCCTGGACGCGCCCGAAGGGGGCGAAGACGAAAAGGTCTTCCCCCTCGTGGTCAGATGCCCGCGCTGCAACCACAGCCTCATGGATTCAAGGCACCCCATCGATGGAAAGCCGTCGATAAAGATCACGGTTTCGTTCGGCGGAAAGCACGGGTGGATTAGGCTGTCGAGCCTCTACGGCAGCTACAAGGTCGACTGCGAATTCGAAATCCCTTTCGAAACGCTCGTCAATTTCTTCTGCCCCCACTGCCATGCGGAACTGAACGGATCCCAGGAATGCGGCGATTGCAGGGCTCCGATGGTGCCTCTCATCGTGGAGGGCGGCGGCATGGTCCAGATTTGCTCCCGCCGCGGCTGCAAATCGCACATGCTCGATCTCGACGGAGTCAATTTCGACATGTGATTCGACCCTGTGGCTTTCGCCGGGTCTCTCAACTGTAAGGAAAAGGACTGACATGGAAATGCTGAAAAGCCCGTTGGATTTCAAGATAATGAGCGAGCGCGTCAAGGCGGGCGTGGACCCCTCCAAGCCCGTCCTCGTCATCTCCGCCGGCACTTGCGGGCAGGCCTCGGGCGCGAACGACCTGATTAGGATAGCCAAGAAGGAGTTCCTGAAGCGCGGTCTCGCGGAAACCATGGGGCTCAGGATAACCGGCTGCCAGGGCTGGTGCGAAATGGAGCCCTCGATTCTGGTCGAGCCGCAGGGGTACTTCTACCCAAAGCTTTCTCCCGGGTCCGTGCCGGAAGTCATCGTCGCCGCGGCGAAGGGCCAGGCTGCGGAAGACCTCGTCTACGCCGACCCCGAGACAGGGAAGAGGATTCCCCTGCAGAAAGACATCCCGTTCTTCGCGAACCAGACCAGGCTGATAATCTCGCGCAACGAGAAGGTCGACCCCATCCGGATGTTCAACTACGTCGAGACCGGCGGGTACTCATCCCTCTGCAAGGTGATTGAGAAGAACGACAGGAAGTGGGTCGTCGACGAGATAAAGGCGTCCGGGCTGCGCGGGAGGGGCGGCGCCGGCTTCCCCACGGGCGTCAAATGGGAGCTGCTGAGGGCCCAGCCCGGCGACCGCGGCAAATACATCATCTGCAACGCCGACGAGGGCGATCCCGGCGCGTACATGAACAGGGCGGTCATCGAAGGCAACCCGCACAGCGTGATAGAAGGCATGATCATCGGCGCGTTCGGCACCGGCGCGGACCGCGGCATCATCTACGTCCGCGCGGAGTACCCCCTCGCAATCAAGCACCTGATTATCGCCCTCAGGCAGGCGAGGGAGCTCGGCCTCCTCGGCAAGAACATCCTCGGGTCCGGCTTGGATTTCGACATCGACATCGTCAAGGGGGCGGGCGCGTTCGTGTGCGGAGAGGAGACCGCCCTAATCGCCTCAATCGAGGGGAGGATGGGCGAGCCGCGCCAGAGGCCGCCGTTCCCTGTGCAGAGGGGCGTGCACGGCAGGCCCACGGCCATCAACAACGTCGAAACCTGGGCGAACGTGCCGATAATATTCGACATCGGCGCCGCCGGGTTCTCCAAAATCGGAATGCCGTCGAGCCCGGGCACGAAGATATTCAGCCTCGTCGGAAAGGTCCGGAACACGGGGCTCGTCGAGGTCCCGCTGGGAATCTCCATCGGGAAAATCATCTACGACATAGGAGGCGGTTCCCGCGGGCCCGGCAGGATAAAAGCCGTGCAGATGGGCGGGCCTTCGGGAGGCTGCATCCCCTCGGAGAAATTCGACCTCTCCATCGACTACGAGACCATCAAGGCCGCGGGGGCAATCATGGGCTCCGGCGGCATGATTGTGATGGACCAGGACTCCTGCATGGTGGACCTCGCGAAATACTTCATGAACTTCCTCAAGGACGAGTCCTGCGGGAAGTGCTTCACGTGCCGCAAGGGCACGCAGCGCATGCACGAAATCATCGACGACATGTCCAGGGGCGAGGGCTCCGAGGCCCGAATCGACCTGCTCGAGGACCTCGCGCTCACGGTCAGGGACACCACCATGTGCGGCCTCGGGCAGTCGGCTCCCAACCCGGTCCTGAGCACGCTCAGGTATTTCAAGGACGAGTTCAGGAAGCACATCGCCGAGAAGCGCTGCGATTCCTTCGTGTGCAGGGACCTCACCGGCGCGCCGTGCCAGGCCGCATGCCCCCTCGGCACCGAGCCATGGAGGTACGTGGCATGCATCGAGAAAGGCGACGTCGAAGGCGCGTGGCTCGCAATCCGCGAACCCAACCCGATGCCGTCCGTGTGCGCGCGCGTCTGCAACCACCCATGCGAAAGCCGCTGCAGGCTGGGCACCACAGGCTCGGAGCCGATTGCAATCAGGGCGCTGAAGAGGTTCGTCACCGACTCTTCCGACCCGTCGTCGTACACCCCTCCGGACGTCAGAAAACCCGGATCCTCCGGACGGAAGGCCGCGGTCGTGGGAGGAGGCCCCGCCGGGATTTCCGCGGCCCACTACCTGTCCATCAGGGGCCACGCGGTCACGATTTTCGAGGCCGAAGACCGTCTCGGAGGCATGCTCGCATGGGGAATCCCGGAATACCGCCTGCCCCGGGGCGTTCTCGAGAAGGAAATCCAGGCGCTGCTCCGCAACGGCGTGAAAACGGAGACCGGAAAGGCCCTGGGCCGCGATTTCACCCTCGACTCCCTCGCGAAGGACGGGTTCGACGCCGTGTTCCTCGCCTTCGGCGCCGGAAAAAGCAGGAAACTCGGTATTCCGGGCGAGGACGCGGACGGCGTCGTGGACGCCCTGGACTTCCTGAAGGCCCACAACCTCCGCGGCGAGAGCCTCGCAAAAGGCAGGGTCGGCGTCATAGGCGGAGGCAACGCGGCCGTGGACGCGGCCAGGGTCGCCTTGAGGATGGAAGGCGTCAAGTCGGTATCGATTCTGTACAGGAGGACCACCGCCGAGATGCCGGCCTTCCGCGAGGAAATCCACGGGGCCCTGGCCGAAGGCGTCGCAATCGTCGAACTCGTCTCGCCGGTGGAAGCCGAAGCGAAGGGCAGGAACCCGAAGCTGGCCGGAGTGAAACTCCTGAAGAACTCTCTCGGCCCGGTCGATCGAAGCGGCCGCCGCAGCCCCGTGCCGGTGCCGGGCTCGGAATACAAGATGGCGCTGGACACCCTAATCGTGGCTGCCGGTGAAGAGACCGGGGCCGCGGATTTCCTCGCCAAATCGGTCGGGATTGCGCCGGGCGGCGCCGTGGCGGCCTCCCCGGACACATTCATGACGTCCAAGCCGGGCGTCTTCGCCGGAGGGGACGCCGCAAGAGGGCCGAGCACCGTGGTGAACGCCCTGGCGGACGGCAAGAATGCCGCGGAGTGCATCGACAGGTTCCTCAGGGGCGAAAACCCCGCCATGGAGCGCAAGGCTCCGAAGCCGTCGGTCCGCATCGAAGCCCCCGCCTCGGCCGGCGGCGACGTCGAGCCCTCTCCGCGGGCGATTTCCAAGACGCTCGCGCCCAGGCAGAGGCAGGGGAATTTCAAGGAAATCGAAAAAACCCTCCGCGAGGCGGAAGCCCGCAAAGAGGCTGGGCGCTGCCTGCGCTGCGACCTCGAGTTCTCCGAGTGCACGGATAAAGGCCAACTGTGTAATGCTGTAGGAACTGAAAAGCCATGATTAAACTCTGGATTAACGATTTGCCGGTGGAAGTGGAGGAGGGGACGACCATCCTGGAGGCCGCCGATTTCCTCAACTTCCCCATACCGACCCTCTGCCACAAGGACGGCCTGTCCCCTTACGGCGCATGCCGGCTCTGCATGGTGGAAATCGGCGAAGGCGCCAGGGCGAGGCTCGTGTCCTCATGCACCTACCCGGCCGAGAACGGCCTCAAGGTGAGGACCGCCTCGGAGCGGGTGGTCAAGGCGAGGAAGATGGTCATCGAGCTGCTGCTCGCCACGTGCCCGCAGTCCAAGGTCATCCAGGACATCGCGTCGGAGTACGGCGTGAAGCAGCAGCGTTTCAAGCAGGAATACGACGACTGCATCCTGTGCGGGCTGTGCGTGCGCATGTGCAAGGAGCAGATGATGGCCGGGGCCATCGGGTTCCGCGGCAGGGGAGAACGGAGGAGCATCGGAACCCCCTTCGACCGGGCCTCGGAAATCTGCAGGCTCTGCGGCGGATGCATATACGTCTGCCCGGCCTGCACGCTCAGGTGCACCTTCACGGAACCCGAGAAGGCCGTGTGCGGCGGCTGCGCCAACCTCGAGCCGCCGTGCATCGAGAAGGAGCAGTTCCACGACATGATGTGCTACATGAAGCCATGCGTCGCCTGCGAGATAAAGAAGGAGTGAAACGACCCCCTCCGGCAAGCGGAGATTGGGCGTATTCCGGATGTAAACCGCTCTAAATGGAGGATGATTGAATATGACCTCGCCAATTTCCAAAGTCAATTCATCGGCCGCCACGCTCACCAAGAACAGGACCGAAGGCTCCGTGGTCCCGGCGTCCGGCATGTGCGTCACCTGCGTCGACGGGTGCATCGGCATGTGCGAAATCGGCAAGTCGGCGTTCAGGGGGCACGAGGTGATCTACCCCCAGCCGTTCGGAGTCATCACGACTGCCGGGGAGAAGCGCTACCCCGTCGATTACTCCCATTTCAACATAATGGGATCGTGCGTAGGCGCCCATGGAATCGAAGCGAGCAGCGAGAAGGCCATCTTCCCCGCCGTCAACCTGGAGGTCAGGTTCGGGCACGACAAGGGCATCAAGTTCCGCCTGCCTTGGATAATCCCGGGCATCGGATCGACCAACATCGCCAAGAACAACTGGGAAGGCATCGCCATCGGCGCCGCAACGGCAGGCGTTGGCCTCACAATCGGCGAGAACGTGGTGGGCATGGACCCGCAGGCGAAGTTCGAAAAGGGCAAGGCCGTGGATACGGCGGACCTCAAGCGGAGGGTCGCCCTCTACAAGGACAACCAGATTGACGGTTTCGGCGCGATTGTCGTCCAGGCCAACGTAGAGGACACCATGCTCGGCACCCAGGAGTACGCAATCAAGCACCTCGGCGTCCAGTGCGTGGAGCTCAAGTGGGGCCAGGGCGCGAAGGACATCGGCGGCGAGGTGAAGATTAAGGAGCTCAAGAAAGCCCAGCTCCTGCAGGAGAGGGGATACATCGTCCTGCCCGACCCCACGGACCCGAACGTGATAAAATCCCACGAAAGGGGCAGTTTCAAGGAATTCGAGCGGCATTCCAGGGTGGGCATGGTCTCCGAGGAGAGCTTCGCCAAGAGGGTGGAGGAGCTGAGGAAAGCGGGCGCGAAGTACGTGTTCCTCAAGACCGGAGCCTACAGGCCCGCCGATCTCGCACTCGCCGTGAAGTTCGCCTCCAAGTACAAGCTCGACCTCCTGACCGTCGACGGCGCCGGCGGCGGAACCGGAATGAGCCCGTGGCGCATGATGAACGAATGGGGCGTGCCGCCCGTCGAACTCCACTCGATGCTCTACTACTGCGCTAAGACCCTCGTCGACAAGGGCGAATATCTCCCCGCCCTGGCCGTCGCGGGCGGGTTCACGTTCGAAGACCAGATATTCAAGGGCCTCGCCCTCGGCGCCCCGTACGTCAAGCTCGTCGGCATGGCCAGGGGCCCGATTTGCGCTGCAATGGTCGGCAAGACGATTGGCAGGGCCATCGAGGACCACCAGCTGCCCGTCTACGTGGAGAGGTTCGGCGGGAGCAAGGACGAGATTTTCGTCTCCGCCGGCGAGCTGAGGCACAAGCTCGGGGACGACAAGTTCGAAAAGATGCCTCCGGGCGCAATCGGACTCTACACCTACTACGAGCGCCTCGCGCAGGGGCTCAGGCAGCTCATGGCAGGATCCAGGAAATTCGGCCTCGAGCACATGACCCGCAATGATCTGGCGTCCCTGACGGTCGAGGCCTCGGAAATATCCGGAATCCCCTACATCATGGACCTCGACAAGGCGGAGGTAGAGAAAATCCTCTCGAAATGACGGCCGTCGGCCGGATGCGTCGATTGCGCGGCCGGCACGGAGAAAATCGCATCAAAATACAGGTGAGTGGTAGTTTGATGCTCGGGGGGCGGCGAAAGCCGCCCCTCTTTTTTCCCCCGGCCGGACCGAATATAATCGCGGCGCGATGCAGGCTCGAATCGGGCGGCCGGCCGGTCCGCCGCCTGCGCAGCGTTGCCGCTCCCGGGAGCGCGTTCGCCGGCCCGGCGGCCGCCCGGAGGCCGGCGGCTTCGGAGGATTCCTTCGCGTGACGTTCAACGCCGTCGCAATCGCGGTACTCGCGGCCGTGCTCGCTGATTTCGCCGTCCGGAACGCGGCGCTCGTGCTCAACCTGCGAGGATTCCCTGCCGGGATTCCCCCCGAGATTGGGGGCTTCGTCGACCCGGAGACGCACCGCAGGACGGGCGAATACCTGGCCGTGAAGATGAAGTATCTGCTCGCCTCCTCGGCCTTCGACACGGCGCTGCTTCTCTGCTTCTGGTTCGCCGGGGGGTTCGGGATTCTGGACACGCTCGTCAGGAGCCTCGGAGCGGGATCGGTGGTCTCGGGCGTCCTGTACATCGGCGCGCTGTTCGCGGGGCAGCAAATCGTGTCGCTGCCGTGGGGCGCCTACTTCACGTTCGTAGTCGAAAACCGCTTCGGGTTCAACAAGTCGACCCGTGCGACCTTCGCAGGCGACTTCCTCAAGGGCGCGGCAATCTACGCGGTCATCGGCGTTCCCGCACTGGCCGGGGTGCTCGCCATCTTCGAGTACGCGGGCGGCTGGGCCTGGGCCCTCTGCTGGGCCGCCACTTCGGCCTTTTCCCTCGCCTTCGGCTTCGTGTATCCCGTTCTTATTCTGCCCCTGTTCAACAGGCTCACTCCCATGCCCGAGGGGCCCTTGAGGAAGGGCATACTGGATTACGCCGCCCGCACGGGATACGCGGTCAGGGACGTATTCGTGATGGACGGATCCAGGAGATCAGGCCACACCAACGCCTTCGTCGTCGGATTCGGCAGGTTCCGCAAAATCGCCCTGTTCGACACGATGATAGCGAAGCACGAGATCCCGGAGCTCGTGGGAATCGTCGCGCACGAGGTCGGGCACTGGAAGCTCGGGCACGCCAAAAGGCACATGGCCGTCGGATTCGTCCGGACCGGAATCATGTTCCTGCTGCTCGGACTCGTTCTCGGGAGCAGGGAGCTTTTCTCCGCGTTCGGAATCGAGGCGCTCTCC
This sequence comes from Planctomycetota bacterium, assembly GCA_041308285.1. Lineage (GTDB taxonomy): Bacteria > Planctomycetota > JAKEIC01 > JAKEIC01 > DYIT01 > PPR-0505. The sequence goes on from JBFZBV010000156.1 coordinate 16,109, forward strand.
GCCGGCGCGGGACTCGTGCTGTTCGGCATAGTGTTCTCCCCCGTGACGACCGCGACCGGCGTCCTGTTCAACGCAATGCGCAGAAGGCGGGAATACGAGGCCGACCGCTTCGCGGGCCTCACCACCGGCGACCCGGAGGCGCTCGCGGCCGGTCTCGTCAAGATGAACGTGCACAACCTGTCGAACTTCTTCCCACACAGGCTAGCGGTCCTGCTCTACGGCACCCATCCGCCCACTCTCGACCGCGTCCGCGCCCTTCGGGCGCTCAGTACTCCTCCCCTCCCATCACTGAAACAGTGAACTCGCTCCTCTCCTTGAGGACCGATCCGTCCTCGAGCGCCGCTTCAGCCTCGAGAACGTGCGATCCCAGGGCGAGCACGCGGTCGGGGAAGTATTTCGCGCATCCGCCGAACACGCGGCACGAGGAGGTTATTTCCGCGCCGTCGAGGAAGAGCCTCACGGACCTGGCCTTCCGCCCGGCCGCGCCCAGCACTATCGCCGACATCGCCGGGGCGGAATCGAACACCCTGGCCCCGTTCTCGGGATAGAGCCAGAGCAGCTTCGCCTTCGCAGGGCCGTGGGCGAGCGAGAAAGGCGCGGTCTGCGTCTCTTCCCGGCCGCCCGACCGGAAGCGCACCTCGACCTCGAATTCCCCTTTCTTGAGCCCCTCCAGGGGAAGCGTGCCCCTGGCGGACAGCCCCCCGGCTGCCGGCTCGAGCGGCTTCCAATCCCCGGTCGGGCCTCCCCCCTTGGCGCGGCACCTGGCCTCGGCCGCTTCCAGGACCCGCCCTCCGAGCCCCTTGATGACTACCGTCAGGCTCTTCTCGCCCTCCGCGAGCGACGTCTCGATGCCGATCGGCATGTAGGCGGTCCTGAAAGTCCACGACGCGCGGTCCGCCAGGCCCGCGGCGGTCCGCGCCTCGATTTCGACCCGCACCTCCCTGTCGCGCTCCACCCCGTCCAGGGGCAGCGACACGGAGCCGCCGCCGATTCTCGCCCGCGAAGTCATGTCCCTGCCGTCGATGAGCACCCGCACTCCGGACGCATCGAGCGCCTGACCGGCGGCGAAGACGGCTCCGATTTCCACCGATCCGGACGGGACCGTGCCGAGCGGGCGGATGTCGGTAATGAGGACCGGGTCCCAGTCGAAGGACAGGAACACGTCCAGGAGCGCGAAGCGCGATTCCCTGGCGAAAGCGTCCGGGCTGAGGGCGAGGAGCTTCCCCGCAGGCATGCCGTCGAACCGGGCGCCGCCGCCCGTGCCGGGCCTCTCCTTCACCTGCCACCCCTGGCAGTGCAGCCAGTAGACTCCTGCAGGCGGGTCGTCCAGGGCGATCTTCTCGGCGGCTTCCGGCGTCGTGGATTTGGCCTTCTCCTCCCCCATCCCGTCGAGCTTCCGGTTCCCGTTCTTGTCGTGGAACAGGAACATGTCCATGTCGAACTCCGCGTCCCCGCTTCTGCTCCGGATTCCGATGAAGCGCTCCCTGCCCCTCAAGGTGAACGGCCCCAGCACCCAGGACGATTTGGGCAGGGGCGAATCGGGATTGTCCTGGAAGACGGCCTGGCTCAGGAAACTGCGGCCGCCCTCGAGGACCAGCGTCTTCGCCGGAGTGGCGCTCGCCAGGCCGGATCCGTCGGTTGCGCGGAAGAGCACGGCGCGTTTCCCCGGCAGCGCGGGCCCGCCCTCGCCCGTGCGCCAGCAGAAGCGGAAACGGCCCGTGGAACGGTCGAGGGATTCGGTGGCGTCCTGCCACGACGCACCGCCGTCCGGGGAGAACTCGAGCTTCGCTACGTGCAGGTTGTCCTCGGCCCGGCCCTCGAACACGAGCGTTTCGCCGGCCGTCCCCCGTTCGGGCGCGGCCTCGAGCGTGATTTCCGGCGCCGAAGCCTCCGCGTAGACCGCGACCTCGACCCGGAACCGCACGTGCGTGAACCTGTTCGGGTTGACGAAGAGCGCGACCTGGCCCCGCTCTCGGGAATAAGGGGCGGATATCGATCCATCTACGAGGCGCCTGGCAGTCGGTATTTCGCAGAGCGGCCCGAATCCGCCCAGGCTCTTCAACCTCTCGAACTGGTCCGCCGCCAGGATTGCAGCCTCGACCCCCCTCTTGACCCGGTTCGGGTGGCCGTACCACAGGATGCCGCAGTACCCCGTTTTCCTGTAGAACTCGGTCTCCTCCTTGGGCGGCTTCCGGGCCGTCTGCAGGTTCCGGGGCCGCTGCTCCTCCGATGAGACCTCGACCTTCGCTTCGAACGACGGGCCGCGGCTCCCGCCCCCCGTTCCGAAAGGCGCAGGCGCCTGTCCCGGCGGCCCGAACCTGCCGGGAAGGACGTAGGTCAGGAGGTGTTCCCCGTTCTCCTCCACCGGCAGGTGCGCGGTGCCCGTCAGACCCTGCTGAGCGACTATGTCAATCATGCATCTGCGCGCGGGGCGGCCGAGCTCGAGCACGCATTCGCCCGCCGGGTCCGTGTAATCCCAGACCGACGTCCGCCAGTACTGCTGGCAGTCGGACCTGACGACGACCGCCGCGCCCTCCACGGGCCTGCCGTCGGCGTCCACGACCCTTATTGCGACCCTTCCCACGTCCGTGTACCCGGTCCCGGATTTCGTGGACCCGCAGCCGGGGGGCTGGGTCACCAGCGTCGTGGTAGCCTCCACCAGGTCGTCTCCCCTCCTGCGCGTCACCGTGAGGATCTGCGTGCCCTTGTGCTCGGCGCCCTCGCAGCATTCCCAGGGCCACCGGATTTTCGACGCCGCCGCGCACAGGTCCCAGGTCCACCACTTCCCGTCCATCCAGAACTCGTTCCAGATGTGGTCCTCGCCGCCGCAGCCGGAGCAGCCTGCGGGGATGAGCATCGCCCGCGCGCACGCCGCGCCGAGGGTCGAGGCCTCCCCGCAGGAGCCGTAGTTCTTCTGGTAGATGACGTTCGGCTGCAGATCCTGGCTCTGGCGGCCGTACGTGAACCACGACTCCGGCATGGCCTGGGAGACCCAGTCGCCGACGAGGTACACGGCTTCGAGCATCGTCTCGGCTCCCGCGGCCGCTTCCATCAGGTTCTTGCCGTACTTTCTGTCCTCGACGAGATAGCGCCGCCAGAAGGTCCCGCCCGCGGCCTTGCCGATTTCCTTCCAGTCGATTTCCCGCCGGTTCCAGGCCTCCTCCGACATGCCGTGCGCCGCCGCGTCCTTTTCCCAGAACGACGCGTTCACGCGGAGCGGGACCTCCGTGTACAGCCTCGGATGCACGATCCACCAGTAGTAGACGTCCCTGGGAAGCTCGGCGGCCGCGCCGCCCTTCCCGACGACGGAGAGCGTGGTGTAGCCCTCCTTTTCGACGATCTCCGCGTAGCGCACCTTTTCGGCGGTCTCGTAGATGCACTTCGCGTTCTCTACGAGCACGTCGGCCTCGCCCGCCCGCGCCATCGCGCGGAGGACTTCCGTCGGCATGTGCGCTGCGGAGAAGGCGACCTCGTCGAAAAACCTGTCCTCGGCCCCGGCCAGGACCTTGCGCACGGCTTCGAGCGCCTCGTCGTCGTTCCTGCCCCTCAGATTCCCGGATTGGACGTGGCAGCGGTCGAAGTAGTCGGTCACCTTTTCGAGGCCCATGGAAGGCTCGAAGCGCCACGCGCCTTTCTCAATCCACGCGCCCCCTTCGCGTTCGAAACCGATGAACCCGCCCTCGATTGATCCCACCACGAGGTCCGGGTCGCCGTCCGAGTCCAGGTCCCCGATTGCCGGCGCGGAGTACGCCCCGGTCATCGAGACGCCGATGCCGGCCGGAGCCCGTTCCCAGGAAGGGCCGAGGAACAGGCGTATTTCGCCCGCGCGGTTGCCCGTGACCAGGTCGGTATCCCCGTCGCCGTCGGCGTCCGCGGCCGCCGGGTACGGGAACGCGCCCGCGTCTACGGCCGCGAAGGCGCCCTCCTTCTCCTCGAAACGGTCTCCGAGATTCCTGAACAGGACAATCTTCCCGTCGCCGGACCCCGCGACGAGGTCGGCTCTCCCGTCGAGGTCGATGTCGGCGGCGCAGGGCGCGGCATAGGACGCGACCCGGAGGCCGCGGCTCCGCGCCTCGTCGGCCTTGAAGCCGGGAGCCATGAAGACCGCAATCGACCCGTCCGCGCCCCCGACCGCGAGGTCAATCCTGCCGTCGCCGTCGAAATCGCCTGTCGCGGGAGCCGAGGATCCCGCGGCCTTGACGCCACCGAAGAACCCGGCACGCTCTTCGAAGCCCGGACCGGGATAGAACCTGACCGTCCCGTCCTGGGATCCGCTTACGAGGTCCGCGGATCCGTCGCCGTCCATGTCCGCAATCCTGGGTGTGGACATGAACCCGACGCTGCACTTGAACCTCGCGGGCGGGTCCTGCGAATACACCGCGAACCAGGGATTGCCGCTGCGGCCCCGGTTGGGGAAGACGGATACGGTCCCGTCCGCGGACCCGACCACGAGCTCCGGCGCCCCGTCCCCGTCCAGGTCGTGGAAGACCGGGCGAGCATCACCCGCCACGCGCATGCGCCCGATCCCCTGCACGAGTTCGCGGTCCTTCTCGGAGAGCCCGGACGCCGAAAGGGTGCCGTCGCGCATGCCCGCGACCAGCAGGGTCCCGCCGGCCGGGGCGCCGGTCCAGGCGAGCGAGCCGTTGTCGCCGCACTTCACGCCGTCCGCGTCGCGGAATCCGGCCGGCGGCACGTACTCCCAGGCCTTTCCCGCGGAATCGCACACGAGGAGCCTGCCGGCGGGCGAAATCGCCGGGCTGACCTGCCCGGAGAACGGAAGGTTCCCCGGGATTGCGATCGCCTCTCCGCCCTTGAGCCGCCGGGCGCACAGGCCTCCGCAGGAGTCGCCCACAATCAGGTCGGGCGAGCCGTCCTTGTCCAGGTCGAAGAAGCACGGGACCGACGCGCCGGGCGCCTTGAAGCCGGCGAACACTGCCGAATCCTCGCGGAAATCCGGCGCGAGGAAGCAGCGGATTGCCCCGTCGCCCGAACCCGTCACGAGATCGGCCCTCCCGTCGCCGTTCACGTCGTGGAAGACCGGCGCCGCCTTGGACGAGACGCGGACGTCGTCGAAGGCCAAATCCGCCAGCCGATCAGCGAGGTCCTCGCGCAGCCAGCCCGGGGCCCGAAGCACCTGGAGGATTGCCTCCTTCCCGAGCCTGCTATAAGGCCGGTCAGGTTCCTCCTCGACGAACTCGCGGCGCTGAGGGTCGTATCTGACCGCGTAGTACTCTCCGGGCGCGAGCCTGATTTCGCGCTTGAAACCGCACGTCTCCCCGGCCAATTGCAGGGGCGCGGCCCCTGCTGCGGCCAGAAGCACAATCGGGAATACCGTCCATGCGTTTCTCGACAACATGCTCATCCTCCCGCAACAGCCAGGTCGTGGCGAATCGCCACGCAACGGCAATTCTACATATTAAAGGGCGTCAACCAGCCGCGAAATGTGCGTTCCGTGCTTCTGCGCCGGTCGGTCTCGCGGCCGGCGCTCTGTCAAAGCTCTGTAAAGAGCGCGGCGCCGCGGATGGCCGCCATGCCGGCCGCTGCGCAGGCCACAAACGCCTCGATTTCATGATGTTGCGTCGTAACGGCGCCCCCCGCCAGGCCCGCGCGCTCCCGCCGTCCGCACCCGCCGGCCCTTGAAACCTTCTGCTCCGGAGTATAGAGTGAAATGGCTTTTTTCGCCGTGTTGGTCCAGTCCTTTAAGGAGTCCGATATGTCGAGGTCCGCCGCAATCGTGTGCGTCGCGCTGACGGCGCTGATGTTCGTGTCCTGCAGGGTCTATCCGCCCCCGCAGCCCACTCCGCAGCCCGCACCCCAGCCGGCTCCCCAGCCTGCTCCCCAGCCGGAACCGCAGCCTGCGCCGCGGGAACTGTCCCTCATCGAGAACTACCTCACCTCCGGCCGCGAATACGGCAACAACCCCAGGCGCAGCGAGGTGGCAAGGCCCGAGGAGGTCCTCTACTTCTACTACAAAGTGGCGAACCCCATGTACGCGGAGAACGCCGGATCGTCGTACGACGTCCGCATGCAAATCTTCCTCGCCGGATCCCCGGTGCACGACACGGGTTTCAAGAGAATAGACTACATAAGGCCCAGGCCCGGCACGAAGACCCAGAATCTTTCCGCATACGAGGCCATGAAGCTCTCGTTCACCATGTCCCACGACATGCCGCACGGCGAGTACAAGGCCGTGATTACCCACCGGGACGCGCACTCGGGCAGTTCCATCGACATAACCTACCCCTTCTCCGTGCCCGAGACGAAGCTGCCGCTCGAAGTCCTCTCCGCTTTCGCCACCTCGCCGGACTCCTCCGCCGGCCAGGAGAAGCCGATGACCGAGCCGCTGTTCGGGGGCGACAGCATCGTGTTCTTCTTCAAGATTGCGAACCTGAGGTACAACAATGCCGCTGGGGCGCCCATACGCATGCGGCTCACCGGGAACCGCGGCACGACCCGCGTCCACGATTCGGGCTGGATTGACGAATCGGCCATGGAGCCGAATCTGGGCGGCAACGACCGCTACGTCAGGGAATTCTCCCACCGGGGCTGCCGCCACGAAATCGGAACCGACTACGCCGAAGGCAGATACACGTTCACGCTCACCGTCGAGGACTTGAACACGGGCAGGACCGTTGAAATCCCGTACGAGGTGGACGTCGCAAAGCGCGAAATCACGGTCCTGGATTCGTTTTTCACGGCGCCGGTGCTGAAGACCTCCGAGGCGGCCCGCAGGACCGCGGAAATCCGGCCCGGGGAAGAGTTCGGCCTCTATTACAAGCTCGGCGGGATTCGGCACGTCCGCATGATGGGCGCCCCTTACAAGACCGCGCTCGTCCTCAAGAGGGGAGGCAGGGTCATCAAGGACTACGGATCCCGGAGCCTGAACGCAGTGCCTGCATCGGGCGTCTTCAAGCCGAGCTCGGTCCTCGCATCCTTCGAGTCCGTCACCTGGACCATCGCCGTCGGCGAGGACTGGATACCGGGGTCGTACACGGCCGTCGTCTCCCACCACGACCTCAACTCGGGATTGATTCTGGAAATACCGTTCGAGTTCGCCGTCGCGGCCGACCAGCCTTCGCCGGGCCCGGAACCCAGGGCCGAGATGAAGCTGGCCGATTCGTTCCTCACGGCGCCCGTCACCCTTCCAGCCCAGGCCAAGGCCCGCGGGGAGACGGTGCAGAACGGGGAGACCGTCGCGTTCTACTACAAGCTTGCCGACATCGAGCACGTGGAGGGCGTAGGCGCGCCCTACTTCACGCGCCTCGTGCTCGCCCGCGGCAGGCGCGTCGTCAAGGACTTCGGATGGCAGAGCCGCAACGCCGTGCCGGCCCGCTACCTCCGCAGCCCCGGCATGACGATTGAAACCTGGGAAAACGCGGAGTGGACCCTGGCCGTGCAGGATTTCCTGCCCGGGGCATACTCCGCGACCCTGACGCACAAGGATCAGAACTCGGGTAAGGCCATCGACATAGCCTTCAAGTTCGTCGTCAAGGGAGAGGCCCCGGCTCCGCCTCCAGAACCCGAGCCCGCGCCCGAGCCCACCCCTGAACCGACTCCCGAACCCCCGCACGTAGGCACGCCCGTCAAGGTCATCGAGTCCTTCATCACCTTCGAGGGCGAGAACAGGGGCAAACGCAGGGACAACGTCCTCAAGCACGGCGAAAAGCTGCGCCTGCACCTCAAGATGGCGAACCTCCGCTACGAGAAGGACCGCGGCTCTTCCTTCAAGTACTGCGTCTACCTCTACCGCGGCGAGGACCTGATTAGGGAGTTCCCCTGGCTCGAAAGCGTGGTCAAGCCCAGACCGGGGTGGCAGAGCATGGACCTCCCTTCGGTCACCGACTCGGAATGGCTCATCGACACGGCCCAGATTGACCAGCCGGGTGACTACGAGGCGATTCTCTCCATCGTCGACAACATAACCGGCTACATGACGAACGCCAGCTACTATTTCCGCGTGATCCAGCCCGCACCGCAACCCGAACCGGGCCCCGCCCCGAGGCCGGATCCTATCCGTCTCCTCGCTTCGTTCATCTCGGCGCACACCGCGAAAGCCGCCGATGCCAGGCCGCGGAGCGCCGCCGTGAGCCGGGGCGAGAGGATTTGCTTCTACTACAAAGTGGGCGGCGTCCAGCACCGCAAGGGCGTCGGAGCGCCGTTCGAGACGCGCCTCTTCCTCAAAAGGGGCGGCATGATTGTGGCGGACTACGGCCAGCAGGCCCAGAACGCCGTCCCCGCCGCCATGATCAACAACCCCGACTTCACGATGGACACGTACGAGAACTGCGGCTGGTACGTCACCCTCGGCCGCGACTTCCCCCCTGGAACGTATGCTGCCGTGGTCACGCACAAGGACCTCAACTCCGGCCAGACGCTGGAATTCGAATTCGCGTTCCAGACCTCTGCGGCGGAAGAACCTCCGCCCGTGCCCAAGCCCGAGCCCAGACCCGATCCCAAGCCACCCGCCGTGGGCAAGCCCGTGGCATTCCTCGAATCCTTCGTGACCTTCGACGGGCCTGACCGCGGCAAGCGCAGGAGCACGGTCGTCATGCAGGGCGAGAGCTTCCGCCTGCACGTGAGGTTCGCGAACCTCCGCTATGAAACCGACCGGGGTTCCCTGTTCAAGACCTCCCTCTGCCTGTACAGGGGCACCCAGCTGGTGAAGGAGTACCCCTGGAGGGAAAGCGTCATCAAACCCCGCCCAGGCTGGAAAAGCATGGACCTCGAGTCCACTACCGACTCGGAGTGGCTCGTCGCAATTGGGGACGACATCGTCTCGGGCGATTACCAGGCCGTGATTGTCGTGAAAGACATTATCACGGGCCACGAATCCAAGGTCGCTGTGGTGTTCAGGGTCGTTCCAAGGCCTTCGAAACCCGAGCCCAAACCCGAGCCCAAGCCGGAACCCAAGCCCGAGCCAAAGCCCGAGCCCAAACCGGAACCGAAGCCGGAACCGAAAAGAATCGTTTGGCAGCTCGCCGAGACGAAACTCGTCAGCAAGGGCCTGGATGACCGCGAGAAGGACAACGACCAGCACTCCATGACCGCTGAGAGCAAGCCGGGCGAGATTACAACCACGTGGGAATGGTTCCGCAAGGTGAAGAGGAAGTACTCGAAAATCTCGGAGCAGTTCACCTGGCCGGCCCTGCCGAACGAAATCGAGCCGGGCTCGCCGATGAAAATCCAGGGGAGCGTCAAGCAAATCGAGAAGACCGGGAATCCCCGCGTGGAATTCTGGTACATTGCGGACGCCATTTCCGACGAGAAAATCCAGCCGCACCAGGACGCCGACCTGGGCATAATCGGAACCACGGACAGGAAGGGCGATACCAGGAACTGGACCGACCACCCGAAGGGCGAATTCAGGGCGCCCGTGCCCGGATCCCAGTTCATCATCCGGGTCGGACTGGCGACCAGGTCCAGCGCCCACCATTTCTATTACTACATATACAAGGCGAGGGAGAAATGACCGGACCGGACATGGAGCACCTGCCTTCGTCGCTGGACATCGCGGTCTTCGGAGGCGGATGTTTCTGGTGCCTCGAGGCCGTCTTCAACGAGCTCCGGGGCGTCGTCAGGGCCCTGCCCGGATACGCGGGAGGATCCGTCCCCAATCCGACCTACAAGCAGGTCTGCGCCGGGGACACCGGACACGCGGAGGTCGTCAAAATCACGTTCGATCCGCAGGCGATACTGTTCAAGGATCTCCTGTTCGTCTTTTTCCACACGCACGACCCCACGACGCCGGACAGGCAGGGCCCGGACGAAGGGTCGCAATACAGGTCCCTGGTCCTCTACAGGAGCGAGGAACAGAAGAAAGCCGCCGAGGACGTCATTGCCGAGCTGGAATCCGCAGGTCTCTGGGGAGGCGATCGCTTCGTCACCGAGATCAAGCCGTTCGAGGTCTTCTACGAGGCGGAGGTGTCGCACCACGACTACTTCAAGCTCCACCCCGAGAAACCGTACTGCAAAGCCGTGATTTCTCCGAAGGTAATCAAGCTCCACAAGCTCTTCTCGGACAGAATCAAGGGGCACGGTGAAAGGACTTGATTCCGCGCAAGGCCGCGGCCCGGGGAACGTGGCTTTCCCCCGGTTCGAGCCTCGCGGGATGCCGGCCCTTCCGGCCTCGGAAAGGCCCCGTGGAAAAAGGAGTCCTCTTCGTCTGCACGGGCAACGCGGCCAGGAGCCAATTGGCCGAGGGGATTGCAAAGGCCGTTCTTCCCCCCGGCCTCCCGGTATTCAGCGCAGGCACCAATCCCTCCACCCTCAGCCCTTTCGCGGTGGAAGCCGCCGCTGAAATCGGCCTGGACATCCGGGGCCGGCGGTCCAAGGGCCTTTCCGAAGTCCCCATGGAGAAGGTGGGGCTCGCGGTCACGCTGTGCGATTCCGCCGCGGCGGCGTGCCCGGTGATTCCCGGCGCGAAGCGCCTGCACTGGCCGGTCCCGGACCCGGGCGGCGCCGCCTCCGGACCCGCGGCTTTCCGGGCCGCCCGGGACGAGCTGCTGGCCCGCATCGCGGCCCTCGCGGCCGATTTCGCCCCCGAGCCGGCGGTCGGAGTCGTCGGAGGCACGGGATTCTACGACCTGCCCGGCCTCTCCGGCGCCGGCCAGGTCGAGGTCGACACCCCGTTCGGCAGGCCCTCGGCCCCGCTGATTGCCGGCCGCCTCGCGGGAAGGAGGGTCGTCTTCCTGGCCCGCCACGGTCCCTCGCACGGCCTCCTCCCGTCCGAGGTGAACGCCAGGGCCAACGTGTACGCGTTGAAGCGCATGGGCGTAACGAAGCTCATTTCAATCTCCGCGGTGGGATCGCTGCGGGAGGAAATCGCTCCCGGCCACGCCGTGATTCCGCGCCAGTTCATCGACATGACTCGGGGAAGACCGGGCAGCTTTTTCGGCGGAGGCGTGGTGGCCCACGTCGGCATGGCGGAACCCGTGTGCGCCGGCCTCGCCGACGGTCTGGCGGAGGCGGCGGCGGGGCAGGGCTCCGCCGTCCACCGTTCCGGCGTCTACCTCTGCATCGAGGGCCCCCAGTTCTCCACGCGCGCCGAATCCGCCCTCTGGAGGAGCTTCGGGGCTGACGTCGTGGGCATGACCAACATGCCGGAGGCCAGGCTCGCGCGCGAGGCAGAGATGTGCTTCGCGACCCTGGCCCTCACGACCGACTACGACTGCTGGCGGGAGCGCGGCGGCAGCGTCAACGTGACCGACGTGATGTCCGTCCTCAGGGCGAACGCCGAGACGGCCAAGGCCGTCGTGGCGGCCGCGGTCGCCGAGGCGGACCCGGCCGCAGGATGCGCATGCGGCAGGTCTCTCGACCGGAGCCTCCTCACGCCGCCCGCGTCCCTCGGCCCCGCGCAGTCTCTGCGCCTGCATGCGGTGCTCTCGCGCGTCCTCCGCTCAGCGCGGGCATGACTCCTCCGGCCTCGATCGCAGGGCCCCGAGGCTGAGCATGAGCCCGGCCAGTATGATGGCCGCCGAAATCCAGAGCGTCCTGTGGAGCGACTCCACCTGCGCCCAGGCCGGCGCCGAGGTCGCCGCAGCCGTGGGACCCGTCCCGGATATGGATCCGACGCCCTGGGCCCACAGCGCGCCCATGACCGCCATCCCCGTCGTCATCCCGAGGACCCGGGTCAGCGACAGCAGCCCCGAGGCCACTCCGAGGCTGTCCCGGTCGACTGATCCCATGATTGCGCTGTTGTTCGGCGACTGGAACAGGCCCGCCCCTATGCCGATGGGCAGGAACATGAGCACGTACTCCGCGGCCGTGGTACCGGCGCCGAGGGACTGGAGCCCGACGTAGCCCCCGAGCAGGACCGCAAGGCCAATCGCCGTGAGCGGCCGCGTCCCGAATCGGTCGGAAATCGATCCCGCAATCGGCGCGGTAATCCCCATGAGGAGCGGCACCACGGCCAGCAGGAGGCCGGCCTGGCTCGGGGTGTATTCCTTGATGTTCTGCAGGAAGAACGGCATGAGGAGCACCGTGGATTGCGCGCAGAAGAACGTCATGAACCCCGTAACGAGGTTCACCCTGAGCAGCCTGTTCCTGAACATGCCGAGAGCCAGCACCGGATAGGGCGTGCTCCGTTCGCGAAGCACGAAGAGCGCGGCCGCGGCGGCGGAGCCCGCGAAGAGGCAGATTGGCGCTGCGGACAGGAACCCAGCCCGCTGGCCGACGGTGAGCGCGAGCAGCAGCGCGGACAGCCCGCCGAGCAGGAGCGCGGCTCCCTGGTAGTCGAACTTCTGCGCGCCCCGGGGCTTGAGATGGGGTATGAAGCGCGCGGCCATCGCTATCCCTATGGCTCCAACGGGCAGGTTCACGAGGAAAATCCAGCGCCAGCTCAGGGAAGCCAGAATCAGCCCTCCCAGCGTGGGCCCGGAAACCAGCCCTATCGAAACCATGGTCCCGGTTATGCCCAGCGCCCTGCCCCGCTCGCTCGCTGGGAAGGTCTCCGTGACTATGGCCGCGCCGAGCCCGACCACCAGCGCGCCGCCCACGGCCTGGATTACCCTGAAGGCTATCAGCCACGATATGCCCCACGAGAGCGCGCACAGGCCCGATCCGGCGGTGAACACCGCGAAGCCCAGTATGTACAGGTGCTTCTTCCCCAGCATGTCCCCGAGCCGCCCGGCTGCGGGCAGAAGGACCGTGCTGGCGAGCAGGTAGGCGAGAACCACCCACTGCACGGACGCGAAGTCCGCGCCAAGGTCGCGCTCCAGGACCGGCAGGGCTATGTTGACGATGCTCCCGTCGATGGTCCCGAGGAAGATCCCCGCGGACACCGAAGCCATGACCAGCCACCTGCGCGTCGCGGCCCCGCTTCCAGGGTCCTGCGGCGCCTGCGCCGGCTGCTGCACTGCGGTTTCCATGGCCGGGATGATTGCACGACGTAGGGGTTTTTCATAGAGGATTCATCCCGCTGCGCGTGTAACTTTCCGCCCTCCAGACCCGTTGAAACATGCGTCCCCCCTAATCCCTGCGGGCCGGCCGGCCGTCTGCCGCCGCCCCGCCGGCAACCCGAACCTCTCCTGGTGGCGCGCATGAATACCGTTAACAGCCCCGTCATCGCCCTGGTCCGGGCTCTCGCCGCAGGCACCGCGACCGCTGCGGAGGGGGACTCGCCCGACGTCCGCAAGGCCTTCCTGGAAGCGTTGAACGCGCTGGAGTTCGGGCGTTTCGACGGCTTCGTCTCCGATGTCCCCGTCAGGGAAGCGCTCAAGTTCGTGGCCTCCTCCGCGGGAGTCGAGCTGCCGCTCCCGGACGAAGCGGAGAAGAGGATGGCCAAAGACGAGGCCGAATCGGCGGCCATCCTCGCCCTCATGGACCGCCTGAGGTTCGCGCGCGAGAAGTTCGACTGGAAGGGCGTCCACCTCTCGGAGATCCTGAAGGACATCGGCAGGCGCCACGGGTTCCAGCCGGAATTCGACGCCGAAGCCCTCGAATCGCCTGGCGGGGGCGTGCCTCCAAGGGAATACGCCGACCTCGTCGCCAGGCTCGGCGCGCCGGTCAGGCTCAGCCTCAAGAAAGCGCTTCTCGATGAGGCCGTGAAGGCTCTTTCGTCGCAGGGGGGCGTCACGCTGAAAGTGGGCGACGACGTGCACTACGACTCCAGAATCGCAAGGCGCAGCATCCTCACCGGCCGCATGCGCCTCGACGCGGCGCTCGACGCGGTCTGCGCTCAGTACGGCGTCCGCCTTCGCTACGAGAAGGGAAGCCTCGTCTTCTGCCGGGAGGCGGAGGAGCCCCTGCCCTGGGACCCCTCAGCCGGGAACGCGGGTTTCTGGGTGTCCTTTTCGGGCGAGGCTCCGGTCGAGGACGCCTTGCGCGCCGCGCTGGCCTCCTGCATGCCCCCCCTCGCCCTCAGGTTCAGGGCCGGCCGCTGGACCGTGGCAGTGTCGAACGGCGCGACGTTCCCCTGGGACGGCGAACTTCCGGGCTACATCCGCCGGGAGGAAATCAGCGGCGGAATCCTCGGCGCAGTGAATTCCATGCTCCAGGGATACGGGCTGGCCGTCGGATTCCCGGCCGGGAAGCCGGCGCTCGTGCAGGCCGACAAGGCGGAGGCTTCCGTGCCCCGCACCGGGATTGCATACCACCTGTCCTTCCTCAAAGGCACGAGCGAGAATTTCCCCGGCCACTTCCCTGAGACGGGCGACGACCAGGCGGCAAGCCTGTGGGAAAAAGAAAGCGGGGAGCGGTGGTCGGCGATGGACATGCGCGAGAAAGTCCTCTACTACGTCCGCGACAACCTCCTCTGCAGGGGAAGCATGGGCCCGGACCTGAACGAGGCGGAGCTGTCCGGGAACGTGCTCACGGTGAAGGCCACTCCGGACGTGCACGAGAAAATCGCCGGCCTTCTGAACGGACTGGGTATGAACTGCCGCAAGGCGGTGAAGATTACCTTCCATTTCCTGCAGGCGGACTTGAGCCTGATGAAGGAGCTGTCTTCGTCGGGCGGGCTTTCGTGGGGCGGGCTCGAGCCCGTGCAGGTCGCCATGATTGAGAAGGCCATCGCGGACAAGACCGCGTCCAGCCTCAAGAGGTCGAGCATCATCGCCTTCAACGGCCAGAAAGTCAACGCGTCCAGCGTCCGCCAGAGGACCTACGTGAGGGACTACGACGTGGAGGTCGCTCAGGGCGCCCAGATTGGGGATCCGATTGTGGGCATGATTAGGGAAGGCATGGTGTGCGAAGCCGTGCCCGTGGTCTTCGGCGGCGGCAGGATACTCGTCGACCTCAGGACCGCCGTCGCCAAGGTCGTGGAGCCCGTCGAGTCCTTCGAGACCCCCCACGGGGCCATCTCGATGCCCAAAATCGACTTCCAGCGCATCGCCACCTCGCTCTTCGTGAACGACGGGGGTTCCGTCCTCCTCGGAGGCACGTGATCGATCGAGGTGGGGAAGAACCTCCTCCTGCTCCTCACGGTCAGCGTCATACCCGACATCCCCGACGAGAAGCTCAAGGCCACCTCGTGGCATCGCCGCGCCATCCGCGTCTTCGACATCCGCGACCTCACGCACGCCGTCCCCGACAGGCCCGGCCCGGAGGTGGGCATCACAATCAATACCGATGGAGGATCCTCTGTCCCGGTCTTCTCAGAGGACTACGTGCAGGCCGGCGAGATATTCGAGGCCGATCAGCTCGTCGACCTGATTCGCGGACGCGTCGACCCCCAGAGCTGGGAGGACGAAAAGAACTCCATCAATCTCGTCCTGGGGTCAATCGTGGCCGTCAACCGGAAGGAAGTTCTGGACGAGGCCGCCGTGCTGCTGGAGGAGTGCCGGGGCAGGCGGATGAAGGGCGTGGAAATCGTCACGAGGTTCCTGTCGCTGCCGGGCAAGGACCTCGCCGCCATCATCGGCAGCGACCCGAAGCGCGGATCGCAGCAGGAAATCGGCGAGAAGCTCGTCAGGGAAATCCTCGCCTTCGCGGAAAAGGACCCCAAGGCCGTGCTGTCGGTCTCGACCTTCTCCCAGCTCCACAAGCAGCGCGCTTCGATGCAGATCGGCAGGAACGTCCCCTACGTACGCGACGTGGACGTCGAAGTCGCCCAGCAGACTACCACCTCCGACCCGGTGACAGGCCAGCTCCTCGAGGGCGTGTTCCTGGACTTCCAGGTCGAAATCGACCCTGACAGCGACGACGTCACCCTCAACCTCAGGCCGACAATGGCGAGACTCAGGAAGATGTCCCTCTGCAGAATCGGGGGGGATGCCGGCCGGGACAAGGAAGAATCCGGCGGAGAAAAAGGCGGCCAGGAGCACGGAGGATCGAGCAGGATAATGCTCCCCGAACTCGACCTGCAGAAAATCCGGACCACGGTGACTCTCAGGACGAACTCCAGCGCGATGGTTGTCGTCCCGGCCGAAGCGGGCGAGGAGACCGACCGCGACCTCGTGATGCTCGTGACCGTGCGGATCACCGGTGCGGCCGGGAAATAGGCTCGCTCCGCCTCGACGAGATTGCTTCGCTTCGCTCGCAATGACCCCATCAATGCCCAATCCGTACTTCAGGCGAAACAATCTGCCGAAAGCCGAGGCAACATCCGCCTCGCTTCGCCAATCGGTCTGGGCGAGTGCTGCCTATATTGAGGCTGGCAGTCGCTGCCGGGAAGACTTTATCCTCTCGCCCGCTCGCCATGCCGGGCAGGAAGGGCATTGATCAGGAGAATCAGTCTGCCGCGCAGCGGCATCAGGAGAATCCTCCACCATTCAATTTCAAAAGCGAGCCCGCCGAAGCTTCAGCCCAGGCTCAGGAGCGAAGGCGGGATGTCGCAGAGCACGAGTCAGCAGAGCCCGCGGAGATGCTCTTTGATTCACCAGTAGAGTAGGAGAGGGCCCGGCCGTTAAGCCGGACGCCTCTCCCCTCATCGCACCGGACGTGCGGATTTCCCGCATCCGGCGCTCCCCACCACCTTAATCAGGGGCTTGCACAGGCGACCAGCAGCACTTACAGGTACACGAGGCCC
>JBFZBV010000157.1:0-5084 GCA_041308285.1 Planctomycetota bacterium
AAGGAGGGCTGCGGACCGGTCCCGGGGTCGAAGGAGCACCACCGGCACGCCGGGTTGGGGCACTGTCCGAACCCCTCGTCGGAGATGCCGGAGACCAGGACGTTTCCCGAGGTCGAAGGGCTCGCGCTGAGGTAGTTCCTGGCGATAATCACGGACACGAGGCCGCCGGAATTCGAAGCGAGCCAGTCCCCGGCGAAGATGTACGCGTAGGACGATTCCCTGACATCGCGGCCGATGCGATCCAGGAAGAATGTGGCTCCGCCCTGAATGGCATCCCTGGCGGATTCCAATTTCATGTCCTTCTGCGCGCTCGAGAGCAGGCCGAATACGAGAACGATAATCAGGCTGAAAATGGCCGTAGCGACCATGATTTCGATGACGCTGAAGCCCCTTCTCCTTCGAGTGTCAACCATGCTGGCGGGCCTTTCACCATGGACGGTCATGGTCCGGACGATGCGGAGCCGATGAAATCCGCTCACCTTGCGCAGACGACCGTCGAGAAATACCTGGTCACAACCGCGGACCGCGATCTCCAGCGTATCCGCACCGTCACGGGCATCAAACGAGGTTCGTCGAGGCTGTTGTAGGCGCCGTCGCCGTTGGTGTCGAAGAAGTCGTCCCAGGCCGTCCCTGCGACACCGGCCATCGTCTGAAGCGGTGCGGGAAAACTCCCGGAAAAGGAGGCCTGGGCCTCGAGCAGCTCGGCTGCCGGGATGTTCAGCGTTGACAGGGGGTCCGGCTGCGGAGGGTTCGTGCGGACGGTGAGGCTGCTCTTCAGCCTCCATACAATCACCCTCCCGGATCTCTCCCCCGCCGACGGGCCGGCAAGGCCGTGGACATCGAAGGTCTCCTGCGAGCCGCCCCCGCCGAACCTGGCGTAGGCGTCCCTGACGCTCTGCATGCCCCTCACGGCGGAGAGGACTCTTTCGGCCTCGTTCCTGGCGGAGGACTGCTCCGCATTGAGCTGCCTGAGGCGCGTGGCGGCCAGTATGGCGGAAACGAGTCCAACGATTGCCACGACGAGTACGGCCATCGAGACGATTACCTCGATGAGCGTGAAACCGTCATTGGCTCCGCGGAGCGGCGCGGCTTGTCCCCGAATGCAGGCGGAACGCATGCTATCTTTCTTCGAAAGCGGAAAACTCGGGATCGAAGACGTACTTGTAGCTCCCAGGGGGTATTATCGGCAGGCTCGACTGCCAGTCGAACTGGTGCGTAATCGTCGGGTGGCCGGGAATGTCCACCCCCGTCCTGCCTGCGTCTTCGGCGACCAGGGCTCCGTTGATCTCGCACCTGCCTGAGATTCTCATGGACCCGTGTGCCGCGACGATTCCCTCCCACCTGTCTCCGGTCGGGTCGGAGTCTCCGAGGTCGCTCCTCCCTGATATGTCGATGTCGCCTCCTGCCACGAAGAGGAGGTAGTCGGTTCTCGATCCGTCGCGGGAAATCGACGAATTGCCCGCCATCTTGATGCTGCCCGTGGCTATGACCGTCATCTCGAAGGACGTGACAGAACCGCCGCCGCCGTGTCCGCCGCCGGAGCCGACCCTCCCGGAAATCTGAACGTCCCCCTCGATGAAATAGGTCCCCTCCTCGAAATCCTCCGCCCTCGACCCGGAGCCGTTGAAGTGCCATTTCCCGCCCGTGTACGTCCAGCCCGTGTCCAGAGAAGGCGGCTGCTCGACGCCGTTCCTGTAAATCCTGCCGTCCGAGGCGAGTATGAAATCCGCCGTGCCCCTGAACATCTCCGGCTTGACGGACGGGATATCCGCGGGCTCGACGCCCGGCAGGATATCGCCGCCGATTATCGGCCCGCCCCCGCCCCCGCCGCCCCCGCCGCCCGTAGAAATGGTTCCAGCGGCGGACGCGTTGCCGGCGACGGTGGGATGCCCGTGGAATGCCAGGTTCTGGTTCGTGTGCACGTTCCCGAAGGCCCCGAGTATCGAGGGATGTCCTTTTATATCCAGCGCCCATCCTGCGGTCATGG
Organism: Planctomycetota bacterium; assembly: GCA_041308285.1. Lineage (GTDB taxonomy): Bacteria > Planctomycetota > JAKEIC01 > JAKEIC01 > DYIT01 > PPR-0505. The sequence continues at coordinate 1,988 of JBFZBV010000157.1, forward strand.
CCGCCCTCGGCACCCAGAGCGGCGGATCCGGCGGCATGAGCTTCTCTGTGAACCTTCCGGAGTAGCGCAGGACCGACTGCACGCCGCCGTATGCAGACTTGGCGATTATCGAAACGCAAGACGCCTCGTCCGATTCGTCAGTAGCGCCGTCGGCGTCGTTGTCGATGCCGTCGTTCTCGGAGAAGATTGTGTATGTAATCACCTCCCCCCCCGAAAAGGCCAGCGGAGAAACGTTGGGCTCCCCGAAGTCGGGCATGCCGTCCCCGTTGAGATCGTTCGACGGGGTCCAGGAAACCGTCCCGATGCGGCCAAGGCAGCCCTCGATTGCGGCTACGATTGAGGGATTGAACAGGTCGTCGCTGTGGATTGCGTTGTCGACGGTCCCGTCGCCGTCGTTATCCACGCCATCCGTCGCCTGCCTCAGGGAGTTCAACGCCATGTCCACGCCCGTCTCTGCGATTTCGAAGGATTTGAGCTTCAGATTCCTCGCATTCTCCCTGCCTGAGCTGGAAATCGAGATGGCCAGGAGGAATGCAGCGACGGAAGCGATTACGAAGATGACGGCGACCGTGAGAATCAGGATTATTCCACTCTGTCTGCAGCATTTCATGGATGGACTCCGAAAAAGCATTTCCGGCCGTTGTTATTTGAAGAGCGCTTCCAAACGCCATTCGGGATCACTCCCGCTCCCCGTGCAATCGAATCCTCCCAGGAACAGGACGCCGTTGCTCAGTACCATGGACGTGGAATCGTCCCGGAAGCTGTTGCCGGAACCGACCGAGGGATTGACCGTGAAGACGCCCGCAGTCGCGAATCCGCCCGCCAGGCTCAAGTCCGAGGCCAGGCGCTTCTCCGCCCTCCACCGCCGGTCCGTGCCGTCCGGCCCGCAGATGTATACGCCGGCGCCGTCGATCCAGACTGCGCCGTTGACGGGGAGTTCCGCGGACGTGGATGCGGTCGCAGCGGCTGTGCTGGTCCCGGTGCTGAGCAGGGAGCCGCTCGACAGCGACCTCTTCTGCGGAATCCAGCCGTAGACGGCCGAGTTCAAGGCGGTTTCGGACAGGATGAGGACGTAGATGTTGGTTCCGTCCTGGCCGAGGCCCGTCGCAATGTCGTTCCCGGCCGACGAGTCCACGGTTATGTAGCCGCTCGTGCCGAAGCTCGTGTCCAGGTTCCCGGACACCGTGTTTCGCCTCTCGATTGTCGCCTTCGCGTTCGAGCCCGCTGCGCCGGTGAAATCGTATCCTCCGGCAAGGTAGATGTTTGATCCGGAGATGAAAGCCTGGAAATAGGCGTCCGCATTCGCGCTGTGGTTGTAGGTCACGACGCCCGACGAGCCGAAGGAATTCTGGAGGTTGCCGGAACCGAGAGACCGCTTCTCGATCCTCTTTTCGAAGTCGAAAGAACCGGCGGTCGCCTCGGCGGCGCCGGGCAGATACATGTTCGTCCCGTCGATTGCGATTCGGAATCCCGGCGTGTCGCCCGGAAGCGAGTTGGTGACCGCACCGGAAGTGCCGAACCCGGTCACGAGCGCTCCGGAGGCGAGCGTGCGCTTCTCGACCCTCCAGATTCGGTTCGTGGAGGAGACGAACTCGATTATCCCCACGTAGAGATTCTGCCCGTAGACCGCAAGAGCGCAGACCTCGTCATCGCCCGAGGTGCTCGGATCGATTGACAGGACGCCGCCCGTCCCGAAGGAGGCTTCCAACGCGCCGTCGTAGAGCCTGCGCTTTTCCACCCGGGCGAGGCCGGTCGCGTACGCCCCGCCTGCAGCCTGCCTCCCGCCCAGGTACAAGGATTGTCCGTCGGTGGCCATGGCCATGAGCCGGTCGCTACCTCCCGTCACCGGGTTGCTCAGAATGGGGAAGGGCGATCCGACGGAAGCGCCGCTCGCTGAGGATGTGTTGTCGACCGTGAAACCGGAGGTCGTTCCGACCGTACCGACGAGGCCGTCGTTGGGGGTGATGCGGAACCGCACCGAGGCGTTCGCGGAAACCGTTCCCACCGCATCGGCGAAGGAGTTCCAGACGAAGACGTGTGCCGTTCCTGACGGCGAGGAAGCGAGCCCGGTGGTCCCGTCGCCGCCCGGCCCCTGCGTCGCGCCCCCCCAGGTCCCGCCGCCGTCGGCGGAGAATTCGGCGGTAATCGAGCATTGGTTGCTCTCGACGTCTGTCAGGGTGTAGCTCAGGGGTACGATTCCGCTCTGCGTCGAGGAGGGGGTCGCGACGGCGGCCGTCGGCGCAGTGTTGCCCGTGTTGTTCACCGTGAAGTTGGACGTGGACCCCGGAGTTCCGGTCGCCGTGTCGGACGGAGTGATCCGGATCCTGACGAAATTCGCGACCGATAGGACCCCCACGTTGTCGGTGATTGAGTTCCAGACGTAGGTGTGCGCAGTCCCGGGGCTGATGGAGGAAGCGAGGCCGTTCAATCCGTCCCCGCCTGCACCCGCCGTCGCCGGGCTCCAGTTGCCGCCGGCGTCGGTCGAGAACTCGACCGCGATTGAGCATGCATTGCTCTCTGCGTCGATTAGGTAATAAGTGATTGAGACGGCTCCGCTCTGAGATCCGGACGGAGTGGTCACCGTAACCGAGGGCGGAGTGTTGCCCGTGTTGTTCACCGTGAAGCTGCCGCTGGTCCCGGCAGTGCCGGGTTCGGCGTCCGATGGGGTGATGAGTATCGTCACCGCGGTCTCGGCGACCGAGGTGCCGACGCCGTCGAAAGCCGAATTCCAGATGAACGTGTGGACCGTGCCCGTCGGAGACGTGGTCAGGCCCGTCAGCCCGTCGCCGCCGGCCGAAGCGGCGGTCGCATAAGTGGAACCGTCCGTTGAGAACTCCACCGTGACCGATGCCGCGTGGCTGTCCGGATCGGTCAGCGCGTAGCTGATGGTCACGTTGCCCGTCTGCGTCCCCGACGGGGTCGTGACCGTCGCGACGGGAGGCGTGTTGTTGTTGACCGTGAAGGCATTCGTCGATTCGGCAGCGCCGGCGACTCCGTCAGACGGGGTAATCCGGAACTGGACGGTCGCCACCGCGGAGGCCAGAGCGACGGCGTCGGCGACGCTGTCCCAGACGAAACTGTGTGCTGTCCCGGAGGA
>JBFZBV010000158.1:0-5631 GCA_041308285.1 Planctomycetota bacterium
CCCGTCGGTCGAGAAAACCGCGCCGGTGTACAGCGCGTCGCCTTCGTGCGGCGTTATGTCGGTCCATTCCCCGGGTTTCCTGATGTCCACCAGGATGATGTGCGAGTTGAGGTTGTGGTCGTCCCTGTAGACCAGCAGGCTCCTGCCGTTCCTCGACCAGTCGCACGGCATGTCGATGCCGGTGTGCCCCCGCATGAGGACCATTTTCTCCGCATCGGTCACGAGGTCGCGGACATAAGTGTCGAACTTGTCCTTTTCCCTGCGGTTGTCGGAATACGCTATCATCCTGCCCGAGGGGGATGATCCGAGCAGGAAGCTCTGGACTTCCGGATTGGCGGTGATGTTTCGCGGTTCCCCGCCCGCTGACGGGATGATGTACACCTGGGTGTTCTCATTGCCTTCGAAATCGGCGGTGTACACGATGTGGCTGCCTCCGAGGGCCCAGTCGGCCGCCTGGATGAAATCGTCCTGCATGGTCACCTGGACGGGCCATCCGCCGCCGGAGGGGACGGTCCAGATGTTGTAGCTCCCTCCTATGTTGGTGACGAAAAGGACTTTCGAGCCGTCAGGGGACATGCACGGCATGAACGTCCTTCGTATGGCCAGGAACTGCCCGAGGCTCAGCGGGCTCCGGTTGGTCTTGGGTGTCGGCTCCATCAATCCTCCTTGTTCATCTGAATGCGCGGACATGAGAACATATCGATCCTTGCACGCCAGATCAAGGGTGAGTCCGCCTCCGCGGGCCTGGGATTTTGATTGCGGGCGGCGGGTGCGGGGGGTATTATTCCGCCACCTGGGGCGGCTGGGGGACACGGCCCGCCTGCCCGCGGAGAAGGCTCGATGGGCACTGTTGTAAGCTTCGACGAGGCAAAGGCCCACATCCTCGGGAGCATTTCGGTCCTCGGCGCCGAGAGGGTCGGTCTTCTGGAAAGCCTTGGCAGGACAATAGCTTCCGACATCGTCGCCCCCTCCGACCTGCCGGGATTCAACCTCGCCATGGCCGACGGCTGGGCCGTACAATCCCGCGCCCTCGCATCAGCCTCGCCCTCCGTTCCGGTCGAAATGGAAGTGGAATGCGAAATACTCCCCGGCGCACCGGCCGGCGCCGTCCCGACCGGATCCGGATGCATCCGCGTCCATGCCGGATCCGCGGTCCCCGATTCGTTCGACGCCGTGGCCGACGAAGGCGAGTCGAAAGATGCGGGCCGGTCGGTCGCATTCAGGCGTGCCCCGCACCCGGGGGACAGGATGGTCCCCAGGGGAGCGCATTTCCGGGAGGGGGATTCAATCGCCGGCAGGGGCTGCTTCGTGAGGCCCGAGGAAATCAACATCCTTTCGGCCTTCGGGATTGAGAACGTTCACGTCGTCGCAAGACCGAAAGTGTCCGTCATCGTGAGCGGGTCAGAGCTCGCCGAGATTGGGAAGGAGGCGGGGCCCGGCAAACTGTGGGGGTCCAACCTCTACCATGCTCTGGCGCGGGTCGCGGCGTGCGGAGGCGTGCCCGCGAAAGCGTGCATCACCGGAGACGACCCGGAATCAATCCTCGATGCAATCCGGGATGCGAGCGGGTCGGATCTCCTCGTCACGACCGGGGGTACGTCGGAGGCGGGCAACGAGGGGGTGGTACAGGCCCTGAAGTCCGCCGGTGCGGATGTGATTTTCAGCCAGACGAGCTTCAGGCCCGGAAAGACCTTCATGTTCTGCAGGAAGGACGGCATCCCGGTCTTCTGCCTTCCGGGCTCTCCGAGGTCGATTACGGCGCTCTTCCACCTGTTCGTGAGACCGTCGATTATGCAGATGACCGGCAGGTCCCTGCGCCACGACGAGGAGGTCGCCGCCATCCTGGAAAAGGACCTCGTCACGCAGCCGGGGACCATGAAGTTCCTATTTTCCAAGCTTTCGAGGACCGTGTCGGGTTTCTCCGTCCAGCCCCTGAGGGACATGCCGAGGGGCGGATTCGTGACTTCCGACATGGTCAATGCGCTGACCGTGGTTCCCGAGGACGTCGCGTATCTGAAATCGGGACTGGAAGTCAGCGTAATCCCGCTCCACGAGATTTAATCCTTGAAACCCGCACCACCAATGCTCGCCGTGTCCGGCAGGTCGGGCTCGGGAAAGACGACGCTGATTGTGGGCCTCCTGTCGGAATTGACCCGCAGGGGATATGAGGTCGCGACAATCAAGCACTGTCCGGAGCACGAGCCGGTCGACGTGCCCGGGAAGGACACGGACCGGCATCTGAAAGCCGGGGCAGCGGCGGCGATGTTGAAGGGCGTAGAGGCGGCGAAGGTGTTCTTCAGGTCGGGCGGTTCGGAGAGGCTCGAAGACGTGGCCGCCAAGTGGCTGGGCTGGGCCGACTTGATACTCCTTGAGGGCTTCAAGTCCCTTGACGTCCCGAGGATTGAGGTCGCGCGCGCCGCTCTCGGCAAGAGTCTCCTCTGCGCGGAGAGCCCGGGCCTTCTGGCGGTCGTCGCTGATTTCGAGACGGGAGCGGGTGTACCCGAGTTCGGGCACGGCGACATCGCTGCGATTGCGGATTTCGTGGCCGGGCGTTTCCTAGCCGACCGCGAATCGCGGAGGCCCCATGGGAAGCGCTGACGAAGGGAAGCTCAAAGCCACCGCGGTGGTCCTGGCGGGCGGCGAGTCGACCCGCATGGGCCGGAACAAGGCCTTCCTGCCGCTCCGCGGCAGGACGCTCATCGTTGTGGTCGTAGAAGCCCTCAGGATGCTGTTCCGGGAGGTGATTGTGAGCGCCAATCCCGGGCCTGAGTACGCCTCCCTGGGATGCAGGATTGTGCCGGACGCAATCCCGGGGAAAGGGCCGCTCTCCGGGATTCATGCCGGCCTTGCAGGCGCGGGATACGAGCACGTCTTCATCTGCGCGTGCGACATGCCCAATCCCAGCCCCAGTCTGATACGGATGATGCACGGCAGGGCGCTCAGGTCGGGCACCGTGGTCCCGATGAGCGCGCGGGGGCTGGAGCCGCTGTTCGCCTTCTATATGAAGTCGAGCCTCGGCCGCGTGGAGGAGCTGCTGTCGGCGGGATTATTCGGGGTTCATCTCCTGCCGGGAATGCTGGGCGCCGAGGTCGTGCCGTATTCCGAAGTGGCCGGAATCGACCCCTCGGGGGCGTCCTTCACCAACGTGAATTCGCCGGACGAATACGAAAGACTGATTCGGGACGAGATTGATTTCAGCGGCCCCGGCGCTAGAATCTCCTGAACCGCGGGGCTAAAAACCGTTATCGGCTTCACAGCGGCTGAATCCCGCCAGAAAGGCATGCTTACTTGAAGGAAGCTGCAGGAAAAACGCCCGTCCTGGGAGGCGGAGACGCCCTCTCCTCCATCGGCCAGATATACGAACCAATCAGGGGGCACATGGAGGAAATGGAGGATTTCCTTTCGCAGGAGCTGGACAGCGGCCAGCCGTCCCTCGATAAGTACACGGGCCATCTGGCGAGGTACAGGGGAAAACGGCTGAGGCCGGCGCTGGTTTTCTTCGCCGCCAAGGCGGTGGGGGAGGTGGGCCGGGCGCAGGTCGAGGTGGCGGCAGCCGCGGAACTCATGCACTGCGCCACGCTGGTTCACGACGACATCCTCGACGAAGCGGACGTGAGGCGCAACGTCGAAACCGTCAACCGCAAGTGGGGCAACGAGAAGGCCGTCCTGCTCGGAGACTTCGTATTCACCAAGGCGTTCGAAATAGTCGTCCGCAGGGGAGGCCTTGACCTCGCCCATCGTCTCGTCTCGGCCGCTCAGGAAATCTGCCTGGGCGAAATGCTCCAGATTGAGAGGAGGTTCGACTTCGGCCTTGACGAGAAGACCTACCTGTCGATTATCGCAATGAAGACCGCTTCCCTGTTCCGGTTCTGCGCCGGAGCCGGCGCTGCCCTCGCTGGAGGATCCCAGCAGAGCGTCGACGCGATGCACGGATTCGCCTCGGGCCTCGGCGTAGCGTTCCAAATCGTCGACGATTGCCTGGACCTGGTGGGAGACGAGGTCCTGGCGGGAAAGTCCCTCGGGACGGACATAGACAAGGGGAAGATGACGCTCCCGATCATCCACGCGCTCGCTGCGCGCGGAGAAGGCGCGGGGGGGGAGATAGAAAGGGCGTTCAGGGAGGGCCGGACCTCCCCTGTCCTGAGGAAGCTGCTGAGGGACTCGGATTCGCTGGAGTACGCGTTCGCGAGGGCGGGCGAGCATGTATCGGAAGCGCTGAGGGCGCTCGACGGTTTGCCGCCCTCTCCCGCCAGGCAGCACGCGGCGCTGCTGGGACGATTCGTTCTCGAGAGGAATTGGTAGCCCTTGGCCGGCAAAAAGAAAGACAACTGCGGCATGAGGGGCTCGGCGGAACCGACCCCGTCAGTCCCAGGGGAGCCGGGCCTGAGGGATCTCGTCGATGCGGCGGGAGTCGAGGTCATAGCGGTGGATGCCCGGGGCCGCGTCACGGTCTGGAACAGGGGCATCGAGACCCGGACCTGCCCGAAGGAAGACGCGATTGGCCGTCCGCTCGCCGAAATAGCCGGCAGGATTTGGGCCTCCCAAGCCGGAACGGACCTCGTGCGGACCCTGGTGTCCAAGGTACTTGGCGCCGGGGAATCCCTGAGGCTCCAGAGGTTCGAGCTCCGCGAATCGGGAGGAAGGCCGGTCTTCTACGACATATGGGCCGATCCAATCGGCAGGAGGGGAATCGGGGTCGTGGGAGCCGTGCTGATCGCGGCAGACGTCACGGAGCGGTACGAGAGCTCCGACCGCAGCCTGAGGTCCGCGAAGAGCGCCTCGCTCGCCAACATGGGGGCGGCCATAGCCCACGAAATCCGCAATCCGCTGAACTCCATTTCCGTCCACATCCAGCTCCTGAAGGAGGAAATCGAATCCCGCGGGGACCGCTTCGGCGGCGAAGCCATCGAGTCGATCGGCCTTATCTCGGAGGAGATAAGGAGGCTCAATCGAATCGTAGGGAACGTGCTGAAATTCTCCCGCATGCCGGATCCGGACCGCAGAATAGGCGACCTGAACGCAGTCGTCCTCATGGCCGTGAAGCTCCTTGCGGCCGAAGCCGCGGAAGCGGGGGTCTCGGTCGAGGTCAAGGCCGGGGAGATTCCGAAGGTCGAATTCGACGGGGACCTGATGCGGCAGGCCGTGTACAACATAGTCCTCAACGCAATCCAGGCGTGCCCGGGAGGTAGGATTGCGGTCTCGACCAGGCTCGACCGGCATTCGGTGGCGATTGAGATATCCGACACCGGGCCGGGCATCCCGCCTGCCGAAAGGGAGAAGATATTCGACCTCTTCTACAGCAAGAGGGAGGGCGGGACCGGTCTCGGCCTTCCGATAGCCAACCGGATTGTCGAGGAGCACGGCGGGCGAATCGCAATCGGGCGCAGCCAGACCGGCGGGGCTTCCTTCGACATCCACCTGCCCCTTTCCGGAGGCCGGAAGAAATGAGCCTCATGCTCCTGATAGAGGACGACAGGAACGCGAGGCTGGGCCTCAGGAAGGCCTTCGAGAAGGAGGGCTTCGGCGTGGACGCGGCCGGCGACGCCCATGAAGCGCTCTCCCTGCTCGGCAAGAACGTCTACGACGCGGTGCTCTCCGACATCGTGCTGCCCGACGGGGACGGTCTCGAGC
>JBFZBV010000159.1:0-7248 GCA_041308285.1 Planctomycetota bacterium
ACGCTCTTCCGATCTCCGGAATCTTCACCTCGGACCCCGCGAGCCCCGCCTCGTCGAACAGGCCGCGGTAGGCCTCGGCCGCCGCCCTCTTCGTCCCAATCCACGAGTCGAGGAGCGGGAGCTTCTCGGCCATCGCCGCGGCCTGCACTGGGTCGATTCTGAAGTTGCCGCCTATCTTCTCGTATACGTACCCCCCCGCGTCGCCGTGCACCCTTATCAGCTTGAGCTTCTGGTACAGGCCCGTGTCCGAAGTCGTCACCATGCCCGCGTCCCCGTAGGCCCCCAGGTTCTTCGTGGGATAGAAGGAGAAGCACCCGATTGCGCCGATGGAGCCCGCCTTGCGGCCGCGGACCGACGCGCCCTGCGCCTGGGCCGCGTCCTCGACCAGCGGCGCGCCGCGGGAAGCGGCGGCAACAGCCTCGGCGTCCGCGCACAGGCCGAAGAGATGCACCGGTATCACGGCCTTCGTCGCCTTGGTGACCGCCCTGGAGACGGCTTTGGCGGAGATGTTGAACGTGTCCGGGTCGATGTCGCAGAACACGGGCCTTGCGCCGAGCCTCACCGCGGTCGTGCACGAGCTCGCGAACGTGAAGGGCGTGCTGACCACCTCGTCGCCCGGCCCTGCGCCGAGCGCCATCAGGGCGAGCAGCAGCGCGTCCGTGCCGGACGACACGCCAAGGGCGCGCGCCGAGCCGACCGACGCGGCCGACATCGCCTCGAACCTCTCCACCTCCTCGCCAAGGATGTATTTGCCGGACTTGAGCACCCTGGAGACGGCGCGCTCCACGGCGTCCTGAACTGTGTCGTTCATCCTCTTGAGGTTGAACAGCGGCACGGCCATGCGAATCCTCCGGGCCCGGGCTGAGCGGGCGGAAAAACCGCGGGCGGGCGGGCCCTCACCTGGAAACCGCGCTCACCGCGGCCTTGAGGGCCTCCTCGACCATCGAAATCGGCGGGGGCTTGATGAATCCCGCCTCCTGGACGTGGTGTATCAGCGCCCTGGCCTCCTCGATGTCCTTCTTCGCCCTGGCGAAAATCTCCTTCTCGGGCAGCGGCGTCCTCGCCACGCCGTCCTTGACAGCCTGGGAGCCCACCGCCGCAGCCTCGGCCGGGTATATCTCGGCCTCGTCCATGGTCGGGACGATGTAGTCCGCCGAGACCTTGTTCTTCTTGCTCTTGTACGCCGAATCCGCGATTGAGTACGCCGCGGCTATGGCCATCTCGTCCGTAATCTTCTTCGCCCTCACCAGCAGGGCGCCCTTCAGTATCCCGGGGAAGCCCAGGGAGTTGTTCACCTGGTTCGCGAAGTCGCCCCTGCCAGTGGCTACTATCGCCGCGCCCGCCTCCTTGGCCTCGTAGGGGTAGATTTCCGGCACGGGGTTCGCGCATGCGAATACTATCGAGCCCTTGGCCATGCTCCTGATCCACTCGGGCTTGACCACGCCCGGGCCCGGGTGCGAGAGGGATATGAGCACGTCCGCGCCCTTGCACGCGTCCGCCATGGTCGAGAAGGCCGTGGGGTTGGTCTTGAGGGCCAGGTCCCACTTGTGGTAGAAGCGCCTGTCCGTCTCGACGTCCGTCCTGCCGCGGTGCAGGGAGCCTTTCGAGTCGAACAGCGCCATCCTGGCCGGGTCCGCGCCAGCCTTGAGGATTAGCCTCGCGATTGTGGTGTTCGACGCGCCTGCCCCCAGCATCACGATGCGCACGTCGGAGAGCTTCTTGCCCACGATTTTCACCGCGTTCACCAGCCCCGCCAGCGTCACGCACCCCGTGCCCTGCGCGTCGTCGTGCCACACCGGTATCTCGCACTGCTCCCTCAGGGTGTCCAGCACCACGTAGCAGTCCGGCTGCGCGATGTCCTCCAGGTTCACCGCGCCGAAGCTCGGCTCGATCATCTTCACGAAGTCTATGATCTTCTCCGCGCACGGCTCGCCGTTGTAGTTCCTCGAGTTCATGCACAGCGCCACCCCGTCGCACCCGCCGAGGTACTTCATGAGGAACGCCTTGCCCTCCATCACCCCGAGGCCGCCCGGAGGCGTGCAGTCCCCGTCGCCGAGAACCCTGGTCGAGTCGCTGACCACGGCCACAAGGTTGCCGCGGTTGGAGAGCTCGAACGACAGGTCCTTCGCCGGGCCCGCAGCGGCCTTGTCGTTGAGGCCCGGGACAGGCCACTCCCCGCTGTCCCGTATCGCCGTGGACACGGCCGAAACGCCGGGCGTGTACCACACGTTGAACCAGTTGAACCCGTACAGGCCGGCCTTGGGAATCGTCGCCATCTTCCCGCCGTAGAAGGCGTGCGCCCGCAGGGACAGCTCCTTGAGGAAGACGGTCTTCCCCTTCGCGAGCTGCTCCTGCGTGAAATTCTTCGGGAACAGGGAATCGAGGTTCTCCAGCTTGAGGGCCGACGGATCCATGGGGCAATCTCCATAAAAACGGGCTTGCCGCGCCCGGGCGAATGCTGGAAGTCTATTCCCGCGCCTCGGGTTTGTAAAGCGGGACCGGAGGCCCGGGCCGGTGCTCGGACCCCGGCCCGGGATCCGGCCGGGCGCGCGCGAAAGTGCTTCCAAGGCCGGCTTTTCCGAGTAGAATATCCTCACCGGTTCGCCCCGGGCCGGAAGCCCGCCGGAGCCGGCGCTGGACATGGAACGTGCGGCTGGACAGATGGACTTCCACAAGACATTCGCAGAGTTCGCCCGCGAATACTCCGGCATGGCCAAGGAGCAGTTCCTGACCCAGTTCAACGTCCCGTTCCTGCTCATCGACTTCGAGGGCGTGGTGGCCCCGCCGAAGAGCATGGAGACCACCATGCCGCCGCCGAGGCTGAACGCCATGACGCAGTTCTCGCCCGGCCACGACGAAAAGCAGGACAAGGTCGTGGTCGCGCCGCTGCTCAAATCCGACCGCAACGACATGGCCGGCGTCATCACACTGGGCAGGGCCGACAAGAACGACATCGTCCTGCCCCACGGCGTTATTTCGAAGCTCCATGCGGTGTTCCGCAAGGACCCCTCGACGGGGCACTATTCGGTGACCGACGCCAAGTCCAAGTACGGCACGTTCGTGGACGAGAAGCAGCTCGTGCCCATGGAGCCGTTCATGCTCACGAAGAAGACGACGATACTTTTCGCCCGGTACGTGCAGGCCATGTTCTTCCCGCCGCGCGAGTTCCACCAGCACATGCACCTCATGCTGCACCGCGGGCAGGAGAAGTGACGGGCCGGCCGCGGCAACGGGAGCGTTTCGCATGATTCCTTTTTCCTCCGCTGCCGTCCCCTGCAGGGCCGCCGGGACGCGCCGGGCCGCCGTGCGGGCGGCCGCCGCTGCGCTCGCGGCCGCTGTCTCCGCCCTGGTCGCAGGACCCGCCCCCGGCCAGGACTTCATGGGATCGCTCGACCCCACGCAGCAGAAGCCGGGCGTCAGCACGTCCGTTTCGTACCGCCTCTATCCGGAGGCGGAGTTCAAGGGATCGGGCCTCGAGGCCGGAATCGGGCGCACGTCCTTCCGCTTGAGCGCCCTGCCGTGGAAGGACGGGAACGAGAGCTTCTCGGTCTCGGCGTCCGGCGGCCTGTTCCGCGTGGACACGGCCGAACCCATGCCGGGCGGAATCGGGCCCTTTCCTGCCAGGCTCTGGACCCTCTCCGCTGGCCTCGGCGCGCAGACGGACGTCGGCCGCGGCTGCGTCGCGGGCGGGAACGTCAACGTCGCGTCGTCCAGCGACGATCCCTTCGGGTCCTTCGACGAGACCGGGTTCTCGGTTTCCCTGCATCTCAGAATCCCGCAGGGCGACAGCGCGTGGCTCGTGTTCCTGTACTACGGGTCCTCGGGCGGCGAGCTCAGCCGGATTCCGTTCCCGTCCGTGGGGTTCTTCTGGAAGCCCTGCGAGGAGTTCCAGGCCCTTCTGGGCGCGCCGTTCCTCATGCTCAACTGGCGGCCCTCGAAGCTGTTCATGCTCAACTTCTCCTACTTCCCCATAACGTCCGTCAGGCTCCGCGCGATGTGCTTCCTGCTGGCGCTCCTGATCCACGCCGGCGTGTCCTTCACGAACGAGGGCTTCTACCCCGCGGGGAGGCGGAAGAAGACGGACCAGCTCCTCTACTACCAGAAGGAGGCGACCGTCGGGGCCACGCTGTTCGCGGGCCGGGGCGCCATGCTGAGCTTCACCGCAGGCTTCGCCTTCGACCGCGAGTTCAGGATGGGCGCCGCGTTCTGGGGCGACTACGAGCGCCTCCCGCTCAGGAACGGGGCGTTCGTCAGCTTCGAGGCCTCGTTCCGCTTCTCTTGATTGGGGGCGATGCGGATGCCGGCAGACGCCGAAAGGCTCGTCGAACAGGCCAGGGAGGCCGACGACAGCGGGGACCCGGCCCTGGCGGAAAAGCTCGCGAAGCAGGCCCTGAAGGCGCTGGGCAAGTCCCCCGCCCCGGGCCGGGATCGGCTCGCGTTCGAGGCGCACCTCGTGCTCGCCGGCGCGTACTCCGCCGCGGGAATGGCCCCCGAGGCGGAGAGGCAGTTCGAGGCCTGCGCGAAAATCAGCCCCGACGATCCCGGGTTCCTCATGAAAAAAGCCTGGTTCAGGATGCTCGAGTGGGACTACGAGGCCGCGCAGGAGCTGCTCGAAAGGTGCGCGCCGGACGGGGAACTCGAGGCGGAGGTCGTCTACGCCCGGGCTGTCGTGTCCGAGCTCGCGGGCGATTTCGCCCGGGCCGACGGGCTCTATGCCCGCGCCGGGAACCTCGACCCGGACGCGTTCCCGAAGCCGTTCCGCATCAGCGCCCGCGCAGCCGACTCGGCGGTCCGGAAGCTCATGGCCTCGCTCACCGGCCCCGTGCGGGAGAGGCTCCGCGACGTGGTCATAGAGCTCGTGGAAGTGCCCGACAGGAAAATCGACCGCAGCCCGGACCTGAACCCGCTGATCTGCGGCTACTTCTACGGGTTCCCGTCCGGCGAGTCTCCCGTGCCGCTCGAATGCGGTGCGCCGGGCATCATCAGGGTCTTCAAGCGCAACCTCGAGAGGGACGCGGCGGATTTCGCGGACGTGGAGGAGGAAATCCGCGCCACGTTCTACCACGAAATCGGCCACGTCCTCGGCTTCGACGAGGACGGCCTCGACGACCTCGGGCTGGGGTAGACGCCAAGGGGGCCAAGGGGGTCACACCTTGATTATTGACTTAATCCAGGCTTGAGGCTTGGAACTCCGGAAAATCCCGGCATTCTCCAACGGGCAGGACCGGCTGATTCGCCTTCCAGGCGATTAGACGAATATCATCGAGGCGAAGGTCACCGCTGATCCAGATGCGTCGACGACCTTCTCGTACGACAGACGCTTTCCCTTCGCGCCCGGGATCAGGGTGAGCAGGGTGTATATCGCGGGGAACCCGCAGATGCGCGTGGCGTCGAGGTTCGAGTCGATTTCCCTGAAGAACGCCGCGGGATCGCAGGACTCGGCGCAGCCGAGCAGCTTCCTGTCGAAAGCCTCGACCGGCCCGAGTCGGCCCTCGTCCGCCGCCCAGGGGTCGCCGAATCGGGCTCCGACGTGCGCGAAGTCCACGCTCGCGACGAACAGGACCTTCATCCCCGACAGGGCCGCCGTGAGGGCCTTGGCGAAGCCAGACACCCTGGGATCTGCCGAAGGCTCGCGGCCGGATCCTATGAACTGATGGAAATTCGACACGAGCACGGGCACGAACGGGACGCCCGGGAACGTGTACTGCAGGAACAGGGCCTGGAACTCGATTGAATGCTCCTTGGCGTGGAGGATTTCCTCCTCGAAGACGTCCTTTCCGCACTCGTCCGCAATATTGCCTACTGCTTCCTTGAGCGCCGGGACCGTGCCGAGCGGCGTTCTGAAGTCCTTCGCCGTGCATGTGAACAGCGCGCCCTTCATGCTGAAGTGCCCGGTGCCGAGCACGACCGCTGCGTCGGGCCGGCCGAGTGATTTCGCCGCCGAGTACGCACCGGCGAACGCCGGTCCGGCTTTGCGCAGGTCGTAGTGTGGGACGATGAGCCCGCGCGCCGGGCCCGCTCCGGCGGGCTCCTGCGCGGGGCAATCCCGGAACAGCCCGTCAATCCAGGCCCTGAGCGCCGCCGGGTCCGCCTCGTAGCTCTGCCCTGCATGCGCCTCCTCCCGCACCGCGGCTTTCGCGAAGGATTCGAGGAGCCGATCGTAGAATCCGTGAAATGCGTCGTTGTCCAGGAACAGGGCCTTGTCCAGCGCGTCGGCAAGCTGATCGATTTTCTCCGAAGGGAGCAGGACGCCGAATTTCCCCATGAAGGTCTCCTGCGCGTCCAGGGCTGTGTGCTCGCCGTCGAAGTGCATCACCGCGAGCATCATGGCAGGCGAGATTATCACCTGGCTTTCGACAATCCTGAGCGGGTCGGTCAGGCAGATCATCCGCCTGCCGCGCATGTCCACTTCCGTCGCTTCTATCTGCCTGAGCCTGGGCAAGGGCTTCTTGTCCGCCACGGTCCGGCCTCTCTCGTCTTCCCCTGCCTCGGAGGGTGGGGGGCCTGGTGAAAATTCCCGGTTCGACCGGCCACATCATACCCCGGGCGGGCGGTCGTCGTACATCCCCGGGGGTGGGGTTTGAGCGTGAGCGTCAAGCGGCCGGTTGCGCGCAGCGCGTTGGGCCGTGGACCGCGGATCCTGCGCTGCGAACTGTGGGGCCGTAGGGCGTGGGGGCGTGAGGCGAAAGGTGAAAGGTGAAAGGTGAGAGGTAAGCGGTGAAAGGTGAGAGGTAAGAGGTGAAAGGTGAGAGGTGAAAGGTGAGAGGTGAGAGGTAAGCGGCTTGGAAACCCATCACCCCAACCCAGCCTTCGCCCCAAGGAGAGGGGGATGGGCGGGTTTGTGGGACTCTGCTCCGCCTTTCAAGTCATCGCGAGCGCCCACCCGCGGAACAGGCGCTCGGATATCCGCCCCAACCGAGTGGGGCGGCTACATCCCCTTGAGCGTCCATGTAGCCACGGCACGGAGCCTGTCCGCCGAAGCTACAAGCAATACATCAAAGCGAAGGCGGATTGCCGTGATCTTCGCCCCAGCCCGCCTTCGCCTGCCGGACATTGCGAGGGCTTCAGCGGGCTTCGCTCCGGGGGCGGCTACATCCGCGGGTCGATTGGGAGGGCGAACCTCTCGAAGAGCCTGCGTAGCCCACGCTCCTACCAACAGGCGAAGCAAGCTCGAAGAGCCTGCGTAGCCCACGCTCCTACCAACAGGCGAAGCAAGGCAGGTGAGCCATTCTAATCGACCCGGGAGTG
>JBFZBV010000160.1:0-4600 GCA_041308285.1 Planctomycetota bacterium
TGGAGGCTGAAGAGCTGGCCGAGAGATATCTGGACTTCCGCAAACGGTTCTTCTCCTACTCCTCCATCTTCTGGCGGGGATTCGCACAGTTGAAAATATCGCCGATCGTCTATCTCGCGACCAATCTCGCATATCGCAGGACGACCAGGGATTATCAGGTGCGGTCGCGGAAGTACTTCGAATGGCTGCGCAACGGCAGGCATGAGAGCACGAATCAGGACGTCCCGAGCATGTCCGAGGCCTGCCGCGGGGCTGAAACGGGATTCTGAATCGTACGCCTCGACGCGTTGCAGAACGCGTCGGCGGAGATATCGCGACCGGTCGGGGGCCGTGGGCTGGATGTCGTTCGAGTCGGTCGAAGTCGCCCATGGCCTGTGCAACCCGCCTGGGAGGCAGGCGGGAGTTTGCTCTCGTGCCCGGCAGTTTCACCGGAAGACTTCCAATGACCGACAAAGCACGGCGCTGGTCGACGACGGATGTCGAGCAGCGCCTCTGCGGCCATGTATCCTCATCTCTCCGGGATTCCGACAGAGGGCTTCCCGTGTTCCAGGACCTTCCGCAGAAGCAAAGGAGGAACCGTGGGCAGTAAAACACCTGTCGACAAGCCGGTCTACTGCCTTCTACCGACGGACCTCGCAGGATTCGATTCACTTGCCGAGCTGGCCCTGGACATGCACTGGTCGTGGGACCACAGCACGGACGAAGTATGGCGGCAGCTCGATTCCGCGCTGTGGGACTTCACGCACAACCCTTGGGTCGTTATGCAGACCGTCTCGCGGGACCAGTTCCAGCGCGTTCTGGCCAATCCGGCTTTCCGAAAGAAGGTGGACGCTCTCGTGCAAACCAAGCGGATGGCGGCGGCAGCGCCAGGCTGGTTCCAGCAGAGTCATCCGAAGGCCCCCCTCTCCTGCGTCGCGTATTTCAGCATGGAATTCATGTTGAGCGAAGCGCTCCCAATCTATTCGGGAGGGCTTGGCAACGTGGCCGGCGATCAGCTCAAGACCGCCAGCGATTTGGGAGTGCCGGTGGTCGGCGTGGGACTGCTCTACCAGCAAGGGTATTTCCGCCAGGAGATCGACAAGGACGGGGCGCAACAGGCGCTCTATCCGTTCAACGATCCGGGACAATTGCCAATCACGCCTTTGCGCCGTGCCGACGGCGAGTGGTTGCGGCTCAGGATTGAAATGCCCGGTTACTCGGTCTGGCTCCGCGCATGGCAGGCTCAGGTCGGAAGAGTCAAGCTTTATCTGCTGGACAGCAATGACCTTGCGAACCATCCGGCTCACAGGGGCATTACAAGCGAGCTTTACGGGGGCGGGCTCGAGTTGCGTCTCAAGCAGGAACTGCTTCTCGGAATCGGCGGATGGCGGCTGCTCGCTGCGCTCGGCATCAAGCCGGATGTCTGTCACTTGAACGAAGGACATGCGGCTTTCGCGGTGCTGGAACGCGCCCGGTGTTTCATGGAAGAGACAGGGCAGCGCTTCGAAGTCGCGCTGGCCGTCACGCGTGCCGGAAACCTCTTCACGACTCACACGGCGGTTGCGGCAGGCTTTGACCGTTTCGCTCCTGACCTCATCGAGCAATACCTCGCCGGGTATGCCGAAAAGAAACTCGGCATCACCGTCCGCGATCTGCTGGCCTTGGGCCGAAGGGACCCGGACGACCCGGCGGAAAGTTTCAACATGGCCTATCTGGCAATCCGGGGCAGCGGGGAGGTGAATGGAGTGAGCCGCCTGCACGGGGAGATGAGCCGGCGCATTTTCTCGCCCCTTTTCCCGCGCTGGCCGGTCGAAGAAGTACCCGTGGGCCACGTCACCAACGGAGTCCATATGCCGAGCTGGGACTCGGCGGAAGCCGATGATCTCTGGACGGAGGCCTGCGGGAAGAAGCGCTGGCTCGGGACGATGGAAACCCTGGAGGAGGACATCCGCCGGATTTCCGACGCAAGGCTCTGGCAGCTTCGCACGGATGCCGGCAGGTCTCTTGTGGAATACGCCGGCGAGCGGTTGTCCAGGCAGCTGGCCGCATCCGGCGCGCCGCCCGAGGAAGTCGACGGGGCGAAGCATCTGTTCAATCCCGAGGCGTTGACGCTGGGCTTTGCGCGCCGTTTCGCAGTGTACAAGAGACCGAACCTGCTTCTGCACAATCCCGATCGGCTGCTTCGCCTGCTGACCGATCCTCTGCGCCCTGTGCAGCTCATCCTTGCAGGCAAGGCGCATCCTGCGGACAAGCCCGGGCAGAGCCTGATTCGGGAATGGAACCGTTTCATACGCCGGCCCGAGGCGCGCCCCCATGCGGTCTTCCTCGGCGACTACGACATGCTTCTGACCGAACACCTGGTGCAGGGGGTGGATGTCTGGATAAACACGCCGCGGCGGCCGTGGGAAGCCTGCGGAACCAGCGGGATGAAAGTGCTCGTCAACGGAGGCATCAATATTTCAGAGCTGGACGGCTGGTGGGCGGAAGCCTGGACGCCTGAAGTGGGCTGGGCGTTGGGTGACGGCCGGGAACACGGCGACGACCCGGCCTGGGACGCCTCGGAAGCCGAGGCGCTATACGGCCTTCTCGAACGCGAAGTGATTCCGGAGTTCTACGCCCGCGACGCGAACGGCATCCCCGCTGCATGGGTGGCGCGCATGCGCGAAAGCATGGCTCGGTTGACTCCGCGCTTTTCCGCGAACCGGACGGTGCGCGAATACACCGAGCGGCATTACCTCCCGGCTGCGGCGGCATATCGTGAACGCGCCGCCGGCAGGTGCGCAGCGGGCATGCAGGCAGTGGATTGGCTGCGTGCGATTGAACGGAACTGGCCGAATCTTCGCTTCGGAGAAACGGCGGTGTCGAGGGACGGCGAAGAACACGTGTTCGAGGTTCAGGTGTATCTCGGCGGTCTCGACGCGGATGATGTCCGAGTAGAGCTTTACGCGGACGGGGCCGCCGGAGGCGGACCGGTCCGGCAGGAGATGAAGCGCGTCCGGCAACAGGACGGCTCCAAGGGAAGCCTCTACAGCACGAAGGTTCCTGCGATCCGCCCGGCGGCGGACTATACGGCGCGAGCGATGCCGTGTCGCAGCGGCGTTGCGATTCCCCTGGAAACCGCTCGAATCCTGTGGCAACGGTGATTGGCTGCAGGCCGACGCGAACTGAAGGAGCTGTCCCCGACGGCGGCCGGTCCTGCGCCAGGCGAGGAGTCTGTCATCGTGTGCACGGAATTCGAGGCGTCAACGAAGGCTATTTCTGCTTCGCCTCGCGGAAGTCCGGGATTGCGGCCAGGGTGAACACAACGACTTCCTCGCCGGTTACGGTGCTGATGTCGTGATGCAGGCTCAGGACTTTGATCCCGGTGATGTCCTGGATTGTGGCTTCCATGAGAGGGCGCGCGGTTTCAATCAGGTGGGTCCTCACCTGCTTCAGCAAATCACGGCCTTTCTCCGAGGGCAAAGTCTTGACCAGTTGCTTCTCGGCGGCTGTCAGCACGCCCTGAAGCCTGACCACGAGAAGGTCCCGGATTAGGTGTGTGCGGATGTCGTTGGGTCCCCGTCCCATGTACTCCAACTCGAAGTGCCTGATTCCGTCGCAGACAGCGGCCTCGATTTCTCCCTGGGTCTTCATTGCCACCTCGAAGAGGTCGCGACCCGGCGCATCAGATGCGCAGAGCCGTGTTGAAATCCCTCACGAGCCCGACGCCGTACAGGTTGCCAGCGACCTCGCTATGTCTATGATATACGAAATAAAAGTGATTTTCGAGAGTTCATCCTTTGTTTTCCCGTGGAGAACGATTATGATTGACTGTCGACGGAGAAGGAACCGCAGAAGTGCATAAGCCGGCTCCGTCGTCGGATGACTAGATGAAGGGCAGCCCGGCAGGTCCGGGAGGCCTGGTGACGAGTAAGCCGACCCGGTTCGGCGCTAATCATGCGCAGAACCGGGTCGGCTTTTTTTTTCGCCCGCAGCGGCGCGGTGGAACCTTGAAAGGAGATTCGATGAAAAAGCCCTGGACTCGATCGAATTCGTTGCATGAACAGATGGCCCGACAGAAAGGCGGCTCCGATCGCACACAGTCGCCCTCGCACGATGAAATCGCCCGGCGCGCGTACGAGCTGTTCGTAAACAGGGGATGCACGCAGGGGCAGGACCGGCAGGATTGGATGCAGGCCGAACGCGAGTTGAGGGCGTCGACTGCGGTTGCACTGAGCCCCAAGCCGAGTGCGGCGGCAACCGGTCTACGAGCCGATTCCAAGGATGCGGCGAAGGCATCCGCGAAAACCATACCCACGGCGGGTTGCGGCAAGAACGGAACCGGCGACGGCTTGAACACCGTCTAGCGCAGAGCGGCAAGGCCGAAGCCCCGGTACGCTGCGGCCGGCAGGATGGCTGCGCAGCGCTTGCGCGACGCTGGATTGAGGGGGACGCCTGACGTTCAGATTGCGTGCGGCGGCCCTGCGATCGCCGGACGCTCGGTCTTCAGGCCGGCGCGCGAGTTTAGCTCATTCCATTCTGCTGCCGGGAATCGGACGTTCCGGCGCGAAGATGAGTCGTATGCGAATGCAGACGGCGGCCGCAGATGCCGGAAGCGAATTCCGGAATCCGTTCTGAACTT
>JBFZBV010000161.1:0-3646 GCA_041308285.1 Planctomycetota bacterium
GTCAACCTCTACAGGTACGGCGAGCGGACGAGCCCCTGGGAGGATTTGAAGAGAGAGCGGCTCGCGGGTATCGAGGAATCCCTGAAGAAAAGGGTCAAGGGCCAGGACGAAGCGGTGGAGAAGGTCCGCCGCGTAATCATCCGCGCCTTCACGGGCCTGTCCGGCCTGCAGCATTCGAAGCGCCAGAGGACGCCGAAAGGCGTGCTTTTCTTCGTCGGCCCCACCGGCGTGGGAAAGACCGAACTCGCCAAGGCGCTCGCTTCATTCCTGTTCGGCGACGAGGAGTCCTGCATCAGGTTCGACATGTCCGAGTTCAATCACGAGCACAGCGACCAGAGACTAGTTGGATCGCCGCCGGGTTACGTCGGGCACGAGGCCGGCGGCCAGCTGACCAACGCTGTAAAGCGCAGGCCGTTCTCCGTGCTCCTTTTCGACGAAATTGAAAAATCTCATGGCTGTATTCTCGACAAGTTCCTGCAAATCCTCGAGGACGGCAGGCTTACCGACGGCAAGGGTGAAACGGTGAGCTTCGCAGAGACCGTGATTATCTTCACCTCGAACATTGGCGCGGCGGAGGTGAGGCCCGGTAGGGAAAAGGAAGAGGTCAAGGCTGATTTCGTCAAGGAGGTCCGCAGGCATATCCTGGGAAAGCTGAACCGGCCTGAGCTGTTGAACCGGATTGGCGACAACATCGTGCCTTTCAACTTCATCGAGAGCGACGAGTTCCTTGTCGCAATAGCCCGGGCGAAGCTCGAACCCCTGAGGGAACGGCTCAGGGAGAAGTACAGGATAAAAGACATCGTATTCCAGGACGAGGCCAAGGCGCTCCTGGCGCTTGTCAGGGGCGTGGACAGGTCGAACGGCGGACGCGGCGTACTGAACGAGATGGTCGCGCGGATCCACGACCCGCTCGCCGAGTTCCTGTTCGCGGAAGAAGGCGATTTCAGCCTCTACGCAGGCCGGACCATAAAAGTGATACAGGCGGGAAATTCGGCGGATTTCGTGTTCAAGCTGGAGTGAAGATGCCCAGGCTTAACGTAGCTGCATGGCGGGAGTGCACCGAGGTGGAAGGGCCCGGGAAACGGTTCGCACTCTGGGTGCAGGGGTGCCTCAGGCGCTGTCCCGGGTGCTGCAACCCGCACATGCACGCGCTCGAGCCCAGACAAATCGTCGATACGGGAGAAGTAATGCATTGGATTCTGGATTCGAAGCGTCTGAACGGGATTGAGGGCGTCACATTCCTCGGAGGAGAGCCCCTGCTCCAGGCGAAGGGACTCTCCGACATCGCGGCTGCCTGCCGCAGAGAGGGGCTCTCGGTCGTCACCTTCTCAGGATACACGCTGGAGGAAATATGGGAGATGGACCTGCCGGGCGCCGGAAGACTCCTGGAGCTCACCGACCTCCTGATCGACGGGCCCTACTTAAGTGAGAAACCGGAGACCGAGAGAAACTGGGCTGGATCGACTAACCAGGAGTTCCACTTCCTTTCGGACAGATACGGACCGGGCATCGAGCGCGATCCCGCGTTCAGACGCGGTGTCGAGCTGCGAATCGGGAGGGACGGATCCATACAAGCCAACGGCTGGCCAATGGACCTGGGCAGGCAGGGCGTTTGACGCCGAAATCGACGAGGAGTAGCCGATGAACGCCTGAACAATTTTCTCCGTAAGAATCGCATCTTAGAAGCGTTGATGCGAGAGACGCGAGATGCGTTTTTTTCGGAGGTTCGCATGTCTGGGAAACATAGGAACAGGAACACTGAATCGGACGGGCTGGTGGATAACGGGATTGTCGAACGGACCGGGCTCAGAGCCTCCGAGCGAAACAGGCTGAGCGCAATCGACTGCCTCAGGCAGAGGGAGCCGGTGCTTGCTTCGTATATTTCCGACGAGATATCGAAGATTGCAGGCCGCTTGGCGCTTGGCGGCGCTCCCGGCGAGGTAGTGAGGGGCGTGTCCGCCGACATGGAATTCTTTGCCGCGAAAATCTACATCGCGCTTGACCTGGGGCACAACGAGCTCTGGAAGGGGTGGTTCTTCAATCCGAAGCACGGGGAAGCATGCCCTCCCGAATCCTCGCCTCCGGAAAACCCGCCCGGGATGGTCGCCAATCCCCGCGATTCCGGATGCGCATGCAAGACTCCGCCCCGAATCGGACCGGATGCCTCGGCTTCCCCGAAGGACCGGCAGATTCCCATTCCTCCCGGGGCTGAGGAATGGCTGAAGGGCCTCGAGGCGCCCGACTCGGGCGAATACCTGTCGTTCTGCCGGCGCTGCGGGCACGAGATAGCCGTCAACGCAGCCAAGATGGACCGCTGCCCGAAATGCAAATGGTTCGTGTGCGGCAACTGCGGGGCCTGCGGGTGCGAATGAAGGCGGGCGTGGGCCGCCTTGAACGGGAGAGTCCGATATCCGCTTATCGAAGAACGGCACGTTTGCGCGCCAACCGGCGAAAACCGAGCAAACGGTCGTTTGCGTCCAAATCAGGCCAAGCAGCTTCGCGAGACTCGCATTTCCCGATTGCTAACCAATCGATTTCGCTTTAGCATCAATCCTGGTTTGCATCGAAGGCAGGGAAGTCTTGCCTGTCGCAGAAGGGGCGTATGATGCGTGAAAAACCTTCTCCGTCGATCCCGCAGGACATTCTTCGCGAGCTGGGGGAGAGTCCCCTGCCGGCTTCCAGGCTGGCCAGGAGAGTGCGGCTGCACCTCGATTCCCTGATTGAGTCGCGCGGCTCCGGAAATCCGGGAATCGCCCAGGCCCCTGGTTTCATCGACGCATTGCGCGCCTGCCTGCGGGACCGCGGGGCCTCGAATCTCCCCTTTCTGCGCCTGGAGCACGCTCTGCTGAGAGCCGAGATACAGCTCTGCGCCCACGAAGAGCTTCCCCGGTCCAAGGCCGCGGACGTGCTCGCCAGGTATCGCGAGTTCATGAACCTGCACGGTCACGACCTTTTCGACTCGCTCTTCGGATGGATGGAGGCGCGGATCGAGGACGACCTCTACATCGCCCAGATGGAGCACTTCAACAGCCTTTGTTTCGAGGGCCTCGACGCATTTCTCGGCAGGGACAAAACCATGTACGAGGGCGTGATTGCGGCCATCAAGAGCCAGGATCTCGACGACCGTTTCACCAAGGATACGCTGTACGCCAAGCTGCTCGGGACCTTAGGGCAGGCTTCCGGGTTCCTGGCCTGCATGGAACCAAATCCGGCAAGGGCGGGCAAACTCTTCGAGGAGGCGCGCTGTCTCCTCAGGAAAGACCTCGATTGCCTTCCCAGGGGCGCGGAAGCGTGGATTCACGGCGCCAGCCTGGTCTGCACGCTGGAATGGCGGCAGGGACGTGCGCAGGAAGCCATACGGTGGTTCGCTGAATCTCTGCTGCTCGAGAAGCCGGTCTCGCCGGAGGATCTGGCCTTGCTCTCCGGCCCGGAGGCTTTCATCCAGCCCTCCAACCCGCAGCGCGATTGGATCTTCATCAATCAGGTTCGCATCCTGAGCCTGTGCTCAGCGCGCCGGGAAGCAAGCGTCACTCCCGCGCAGGTCGAGGCTGCTCTTGACCGCTACCTCTCGCTCCCCGACGCCCGTTACCCCCGGAACCTCGCCCTGAAATGGCTCGTTTACCTGGCGCACGACGCCAACGTCGCG
>JBFZBV010000162.1:0-2988 GCA_041308285.1 Planctomycetota bacterium
ATTATGGGGAAACCCTTTTGGAAAAGGGTTTCCCCACGCCCTTTCCGAAAACTTTTCTTTGATGGAGTTCCGGGAGGGGGGCTCGAATCATTCATGAATCCCGTCAGGTTCCCGGACTCGACCCGTGTGCAACCAATCCTTGTTTGCAGACCAGGCCCCCCAAGCCGGAACTCCATCGAGAAAAAGTCTTTGAAGAGGGTTTGGGGGAAACTTTCTCCAGAAAGGTTCCCCCAAGACTCGACGGCTCTTGGGAATTCTTAAGTTGACGCGCATGGGGGGCGGGGGCAAAGCCCGGCTACAGCGCCGAGGGCCCGTCGGGCATCGGCCCCGGCGGGGCCATCTGGGAGCGCAGGATGAGATCCGTGTCCGGGTTGAGGGGCGTGCTCTGGCCGGAAAGGAGCGCCTTCATGTTCTCCGACAGGACCTCGGCGGAATAGGGCCAGGTCAGGACCCCGTCGGCGCCCTGGTGCACGCATTCCGACGTGACTTCGGGATCCTGCTCGCCGGACAGCATCACGACGGGAACGTGGTCGAAGCGAGTCATCGTCCTGATGTGCCTCAGGACCTTGACGCCCGACATGTCGCGCTCGCCGACGTTCATGAGGATGAAGTCCGGGTTCGCCGCGGGCAGTGCGGATTCCAGGTCGTCGGCCGAGTGGAAGTCCTTCACGGAATAGCCCTGGTTCTTCAGGAATTCGGAGATGATCGTCCTGATTTCCGAATTCTCCTCGGCCAGCATCACGTTTGCGATGGCGCTTCGGCGGTCCCTCATCTCACGCCTCCCTGCAAAAAGCCCGGGTGGACAACGTCCTCGTTGCCGTCGTTTAATGCATTATACAGGAAATGGGCCGAAAATTGAACAGGGAGGGCCGCTACTCGCCCGTCAGCGCGTCGAGCAGCATGCGGCCGCGGCCCTCGGGGTCGATATCCGCGGATTCCTGCGCGAATTTCCGGGCCAGGCCCTCGAGCGAATCCGACTGCTTCATCGCCTCCTCCGCCACGGCGGCAACGAACTCGGCCTGTTCCCTGCGATCAGCGCCGTGGTTGCGGAGGTACTTCGAAATCCCGGCGGATGATTCAATCATCATCTGCTGGATTTCCACGTGGAAGCTCGTGAAAAGGGTCTTGGGCGAGGAGAACTCGATGAGCGCGTTGTCGTCGGTGTTGAGCTCCGCTCCCGCAGCGAAGGACCTGAGCTCGTCGGGGCCTATGATGAAATGCGAGAGGAGGTCCGGGGCCGAGGAGACGCCGACCCTGTCCAGGTCGCCGGCGACCGCCTTCTCCTCAATCCTCCGCGCCGCCTCGGCCGCGTCGATGAACACCCTCTCCTCTGATCCAATCAGCAGAATGTCCACCATCTCCTTGGTGTAGAACACGGCAGTGTGGTCGAAGACGGAGTCGAACGTGGCCATCAGAGATCGCAGGTTCTCCGTGTCCAGACAGTATAGCTGAATCCACTGGCAGAAAACGCCCCCCGGCCTGAGCCGGTTCCGGCCGATTCGGAAGAACTCCTGCGTGAAGAGGTTGGAAGCCACGGTCATCCAGGGGTTGGACGGCTCGGAGATTATGACGTCGTACTTCGAGTCCGCGAGGGCGAGGTGTATGCGTCCGTCGTCGGCGACCACCCGGAGGCGGGGGTCGGCGAGGGGCCTGCCGTTCATGTGGTCGAAGAAGCGGGAAGCCTCGATGACCGCTGGCTCGATTTCCACCGCAACGGCCTCCTTCACCGGGTGCGTGAGGACCGACCCGATCGTGACTCCGGACGCGAATCCGATGACGCACACGCTGTCGCGGCGCGGTGCGAGAATCATGGGTATCTGGCCGAGCAGGACCTGCGTCGACAGGTCGGCCTTGCTGGAGGCGTCGGTCTTGCCGTTCGTGGCCATGAAGACGTTGCCGGACGCCTCCCTGACGACGGTTACCGTCGTCGTCAGGCCGTCGCGGTAGTACAGCATCTCGTTGCCCTTCACGAACTCGCGGTCGAAGGATTCGGACGAGCCGTCGGCTATCCTGTCGCGGAAAGCGTACTGGTAGATGCCGCAGGCCATCACCAGGCCGTCCCACCGGGGCGCGAGCGCCGGCATCAGGACGCACGCGGCCGCCGAGGCGGCCGCGGCGGAGACGGTCCGCGCGGACGGCTTCAGCCCGGCCCGCCACGCCGCGACGGCCAGCGCGAAGGACATGTACAGCACGGACATGGAGATTACCGTGGCGCCCACGCCGACGAGGGGCAGGAGCACGAATCCGCCGCAGAAAGAGCCCAGGATGCACCCCAGCGTGTTGGCCGCGTAGAGGCCTCCCGCGGTCCTGGCAGGGCTCGCCTGCCCCCGCGCCGAGGCCACCGCGAGAGGGAAGACCGCGCCCATGAACAGGGTCGGCACGAAAAGCATCGCGAAGACCACGGTGATTTGCGCCTTGAGGAACCTCGAGTACATCGCCGAGGCGGAGACCTGCTTGACGTGGATTCCCGCCTCCCTCTGCTGCGCTTCGGTTATCATCCCCTTCTGCCTGAGCGCGTCCGCGATGGACAGGGCCGGCTCGTCCGGGGAGCGGAACTCGTCGGATTCCGACTCCTCCCGGGCCGAGGCGATATCCGCCTCGCCCGCCCACCCCCTGGACTTGATGTACTCCTCCATCTCGCCCTTCCCGAGGGAGAGGCCCGGCATCTTCGCGAGCTTGAGGAAGAGGTAGGGGAGCCTGCCCGAGACCTCGGCCGTTCCGAACACGCCGAGCGAAGCGAACGCGAAGGCGAAGCCGGCGAGGACCCGCGGATCGGCTCCGGGCCGGGCCCTGAGGACGAGCGCGGCGGCCCCGGCGCCCGCCGCGAGGCCGGTCAGGAACGCGGCCAGCACCAGCGTGAGCGCGTAGACCGAGGACCCCACGAGGAGGCAGAGCAGCCTGTTCCATGCCACCTGGAGGGACATGGACGCGAACCCGGCGGCGAACAGGGCCGCCGCCATGGCGGTCACGCGCGGGCGCGCCCCGGCG
>JBFZBV010000163.1:0-2835 GCA_041308285.1 Planctomycetota bacterium
CATTCGCGGCGGTCCTTGCCGCCGCGGGGCTTTGCGGCAGATCGGACGCTTCCGGGCGCATGGCGGTCGCCGGAGGCGGAGAGATCAGGATGATCTCCCACAAAGTGGAAGTCGCCGTGGACAACCAGGTTGCGGTGACCAGAATCGTGCAGGTTTTCAAGAACGACACGGGGAGGAAAGTCGAGGCTGTCTACTTCTTCCCGGTCCCAGAGGACGCGAACATAAACAGGTTCGTGACTTGGATTAACGGCGTCATGCGCGAGGGGAAAATCAAGGAGAAGGCGGCCGCCCGCGCCGCGTACGAGGCAGCCAAGTCCCAGGGCAGGAAGGCCGTGCTTCTCGAGGATGCGGGACAGGGCGGATTCTCGGTGGCAATCTCGGAAATCGCGCCCGACGCCGAGCAGCGCATCGAGCTCGAATACATGCAGATCCTGGCCTGCGATTCGGGCATCTGCGAATTCACGTACCCGCTCGTGGGCAGGGCCGCGTCCGCGCTTCCCCAGGAAGCCTTTTCGTTCTCGATGAAGATAGTCTCGGAGGTCCCGATCTCATCGGTGATTTCCAATTCCCACCAGATAGAAAAGGAAGTCGCACCGGGCAGGGTTTCGGTGAAATTCAGCGCATCGGCCTTCAAGCCGGAGAAGAACCTCCATCTCGCATACGCACTGAGGAGAGACGACACGGGAATCGACATAGTCGCCTCGCGCAAGGGGGGGGAAGGGTATTTTCTGGCGATGATTACGCCGAAGTCGGAATTGTCGGCCTCGGACATCATAGCAAAGGACGTCATCTTCGTAATCGACACGTCCGGGTCCATGGAAGGAATCAAGATTGAACTCGCCAAGAAGGCGCTCCTGTACTGCGTGAGGACTCTCAACCGCAAGGACAGGTTCGACATCGTGCATTTCAACTACTACGCCCATGCGTTCAAGGGCGAGCTCATGCATCCCACGCTGGAAAACACCGAGAGCGCGAGGGCTTTCGTCGAGAGGCTCGGGGCGAACGGCGGCACGAACATCGACGCGGCGCTCCGGATGGCCCTCGAGGCGAACCAGGCGGGCGACAGGCCTTTCTTCGTGGTGTTCATCACGGACGGGATGCCCACGCAGGGCGAAATAAACCAGGACCGCATAATCGAGAACGCCCGCAGCCGGCTCAAGGACAACGCCAGGATTTTCAACTTCGGCATCGGCCGCGATCTCAACTTCTTCCTCCTTCGCCAGCTCGCCCGCAGGTCGAGGGGGACAGCGGAATTCGTCCCGGAGGAGCACGAGCTCGAGGCCAGGATCTCCGCCTTCCAGGCGAAAATCAGCATGCCTGTGCTTTCCGACCTCAAGCTCGACATGGGCGCGGCCAATGCTTCCGCCGTGTACCCGAACGACGTGTCCTATCTCTTCGCAGGGGAGCAGGTGATGGTCCTTGGGCGCTATGCAAACCCAGGCAAGGCCACGGTCGTCCTGTCCGGCAAAAAGGGCGCGGACGTGCTCAAGTTCGAAAAGACCTTCGATTTCCCGGAAACGGACGAGTCCAGACCCCACCTGCCCAAGCTCTGGGCCATGAAGAAGATTAAGATGCTCCTGGACGAAATCGCCCTCAAGGGCGAGAACCCGGAGCTCAGGACCGAGGTCCTGGACCTCGGCCTCGCATTCGGCATCGCCACGCCTTACACCTCCTTCCTGGTCGAGGAATTGTCCGAAGAAACGGTGTCGGCCCCCGAGAAACTCGAGAAAGAGCGGCAGGACGCCCCTTCGGGCGGAGGCCTGGCCAGGAGCAAGTCGGGAGGCGGATATGCCAAGAGGGCGGGGGCGGCTCCCGGCCAGCCTGCGCCATCGGGAGGCCCCCCGACCGGAGGCCCGGCGCCTGGGCCTACGCCGAGCCCGACGCCCAGCCCTACGCCGACTCCCACGCCCAACCCGGCGCCGCCCTCCACGCAGGGCTCCCCGGCCAAGGACAAGAAAGCCGACGGCGCCGAGACCAGAAGGGCAGTCGAGGAGAAGAGCAGCAAGCCCGGGACCGCGGACACGGCAGCGGCAATCGCGGCATGGCTCGCCAAGGACGGCAGGACGGTCTCCAGGGACAACGCCGAGACAGTGTCCCTGGCCCTGATTGCGCTGGCGGAAGCAGGCAACTCGCGCGAATGGGGCAGGCACTCGGCGGTTTTCGCCGCTGCGCTGGACTCGCTCGCCGCTGCGGCGCCGGAATCCGCGGGCGGCATCGCGCCGCTCCTCGCGGCCTGCGCGTTCGCTTCTTCCTGCGCGGAAACCCAGACAGATAAAGATGTTAAGTCGCTCGCGGCAATCCTGAGCGCGCTCGCCGCGGACGCGAAGGCCCTGTCCGGGGACGAAAGCGTCGGCTGGTGCTCGTACCTCGCATGGAAAGCCAGGAAGGCCGGCGCGAAGATTCCGGAAGCCGTGTCAGGCGCAATCAAGGCCGGGCTCGAATCCGAAAACCCCGGGCCCGGGATCCTGGCTGCGGCAGTCTTCGCAGGGGCCGACTCGCCCAAGGCGCCGCGCGAAAAGCTCGACTCAATGGCCGATTCGATTAAAAAGGGCGGGGGCGAAGCCTACGCTTTCTTCGCCACGGTCGCCGCCTTCAAGGCGGGCGAGGACGCGTTCGGGGCTTTCTGCGCGAGCATTGCGGATTCCCTCAACTCCGGGCAGATTCAGGAGGGCGAAGGCCGCGGGCTCTGGAAGGCCGACAGCCCCCAGGCGTCGGTCCGCGCATCCTCCCTCAGGATGCTCGCCCTCACGGCGGGCTACATGCTGAAGCAGGGCACCGTGAAATGACGGCCCTCTGACGTTCCCCGCGGCCCCGCCGGCCCCCCCCGGCCGGGCC
>JBFZBV010000164.1:0-10904 GCA_041308285.1 Planctomycetota bacterium
ATGTGGTTTTATCATCTCAGGGAGGACAAACGCAAAGACACCGGGGGGGGAAATAGAGCAAGCCCCCACATATTTAATATGCGTTGTACTGCCAAACAAGGTTGTAGTCCCGGGAACAGGATGCGCTTCTCGACGGCCTTCCGTTGTCCTGACTGCAGTATGACTGCGGGCCCTTTAGCCCCGACCCGCCCGATTCGCTGTAAGTCTATCTGGCGGGGACGCATGGGAATCGAACCCACCAACGGCGTTAATAGCCGTTCACAGGATTTGAAGTCCCGGAGGCCCACCAGGAGCCTGTCCGTCCCCGGATTGCCGAATTATGATACCCCCCTGCGCGGGGGAGTCAAACCATTTGTCCGCCTGCTTTGTTGCATCGAGAGGGCTCGATTTGACAATCCGGTCCGGCCGGAATAGAATGTTTTTTCTTTTCCGGGCAAGGAAAGACGATGGACGGGATTGATGCGGGAAACGCCGAATCCGTCGGCATCTGGCCGGCCAGGATTGCACTTCTCGGGGCTTCGGCCGCGCTTTCGTTCCTGCTCCTGCTCGGCCTCGGAGCAGTGCCGGGGTTCCTCCTCGGCGCCGGCGCCTGGGCCCTCTCGTACCGGACCCTGCGCAGGGCCCCTTCAGGCGGGGGGCCTGCGAGGAGCACCGCGAGGGCGGCGATCTACCTTGCGGCGGCCGCCGTGCTCCTGCACGGTCTGGTGCTGATTCTGATGATTGCGAACATTCTGAGCTGACTTTCTTATTTTCAGGAGACGGCCATGGACAAGACCATCGAAGCAGTCGACAAGGAATACAACAGGATAGTGGAGAAGTCCCAGAAGAGCGGGAACCCGGCTTCGGAGCAGTTCGAAACCCTCAAGGCGAACATGGTCGAACGCAACTTCACGATGTCCGGGAAACCCTTCCCCACGTTCCTGAAGCCGGTATTCGTACCGAAGAAAAGCATGGAATACTTCGCAGAGACGACGTCGGTGATTATGGACTGCCTGGAGAAGGTCTCGGATTTGTACTTCTCCGAGCCGTCCTACAGGAAGTACTTCGAGATGGACAAGACCGAGGCCGAGCTCGCTGAAATCGACCCCCGCTACCCGCGCAGGATAATCAACGCCAGGCTCGACGCCTTCCTCGTCGACGACTGCCTGCGCTTCCTGGAGTTCAACTGCGACAGCCCCTGCGGGATGGGATGGCACGACGAGCTCATCAAACTCTTCGACGAGCTCCCTGTGATGAAGGAACTCAGGAAGAAGTTCAAGGTCTCGTTCGACGGCATCCTCCCGAGGTGGCTGCCCGCCCTGCAGGGGAAGAGCAAGCAGGTCGGCAACCCGCCCGACTCGACCTTCGCGGTCGTGTGCGAGGAGACCTCCACGGTGGTGGAGGACCTGAGGCTCATGGTCAAGTACTTCAACGAACACAATCAGAAGACCGTCTGGTCCGACATGAGGTGGGGGAAGTACGACGGGAAGGCCTTGAAGATGAACGGGACCGAGGTGAAGCTCGTCTTCCGCGACGCCATCCAGGAGTTCACGGCATTCATGGCCGAGACCAAGCCGGTTCTCGACGCGTTCCGCGACGGGAAGATTTGCTTCGTGAACCCGTTCTCCTCCCGCATCGGCGGCCTGAAGTGCGTGCTGTGGTTCATGACCGACCCGATGTCCCAGAAGCTGTTCACCCCGAAGGAAAAGGAAGTGATTTCGAAAACGGTGCCATGGACCCGCTTCATGTCCGAGGGGAAGACGACCTACAAGGGCAAGGAAATAGACCTCGTAGCCTTCGTCAGGAAGAACAAGGACACGTTCGTTCTCAAGCCGAACGCCGGCTACGGCGGATTCGGCGTGACAATCGGAAGGGATACGGACGCCGTGAAATGGGACAAGGTCATCGAGGACGCCCACAAGGCGCCCTGGGTGGTCCAGGAGTACGTCCAAATCCCGAAGGAGACGTTCCCGGCCTTCGCGGACGGGGGCGTCCAGTTCAAGCCCAAGAACGCGAACATAAACTTCTTCGCGTTCGACGGCAAGTTCGGCGGCGGCATGGTCCGCGTCTCCGAGTCGTCGGTCATCAACGTGCATCAGGGCGGCGGACTCGTCCCCATCTGCTACGTCGGATGACCTTGGCCCGGCCGGACTTGCACGATCCTGCCGCTGATTCCGGCGCGCAAGGGTTAAATTTCCATTTTTTTCCAGCTTAAATGTGGTATTATAGTATAACTATACCAGATTGAGAGGTGGACATGCGCTCCGTGGCGAGGGGAGTCTCAGAGGCGGGGAGCATCGCGCTTCACGCGGCCGCGTACCTCGCAGCCGAATCCGGCAGGCTGGTCCCTGCGTCGGAAATGGCCCGGGCTCTCGGGGTGTCCGGAGCACATCTCTTCAAGGTTCTCGAGCGCCTCGTGAAGGCGGGCATAGCTAGGTCTGCCAGGGGACCCCGGGGCGGATACGCCCTGCACGGCAGGCCGGCCGATACGAGCCTGAAGGACGTCCTCGAGGCGATTGAAGGTCCAATCCGGCCCGGCGACTGCCTGTTCGGAAGGACAGCCTGCCCGGTGAAGCGCTGCCTGATGGGCGATACACTGAGGAGGATCAACTCCGTGATGATCGGATACCTGGAGGGAACGAGCCTGTCTTCGGTCGCCGCGAAAATGGGGCGTTCCGCGGGCGGATGAACGCGAAGACCGGACACAGGCTCATGCGGAATTCGAAGGCGATGGAGGGAGCCGTGCGGAAGACCAGGAAGATAATCGAGATAGACGAGAGCCTCTGCGACGGATGCGGGGCCTGCATCATCTCCTGCGCGGAAGGCGCCCTTGCGATTGTCGACGGCAAGGCCAGGCTCGTTTCAGAAATCCATTGCGACGGGCTGGGAGCATGCCTAGGCGGATGCCCGAAAGGGGCCCTCAGGATTGTCGAGCGGCCCGCCGAGGAGTTCGACTTGAAAGCCGCTGATGAAACGAAACCCGGCCCGGAGGCGGCACCTCCCTCCGGGCGGGGCCTGCAGGCGCACGGCGGGAGCGGCGCGCGCAAGCCGCACTGCTGCCCCTCTTTCGCGGCGGAGGCCCTGCCCGCCGCCGGGAAACCTGCCGGCCGCGTGCTCCGCGCCCCGGAATCGCGGCTCGGGCATTGGCCCGTGAAGCTCGCGCTCCTCAGCCCCGGCGCCCCCTTCCTGCACGGGTCCTGCCTCGTTCTGCTCGCGGATTGCGCCGCAGCCGCCTTCCCGGACCTGCACGACGCCATTCTGCCCGGGAACGTGATAGCCATGGGCTGCCCCAAGCTCGACGACCTGGACGCCCACATCGAGGCGCTGACCCGCATACTGACTGAAGCGGACGTGAAGTCGCTCACGGTTGTGCACATGGAAGTCCCGTGCTGCTTCGGCTTCGTCCACGCCGCCCGCGAGGCCGTGTCCAGGTCCGGGAAGCGGCTGCCGCTGTCCAGGATGAAAATCTCCAAATCCGGCCGCATCCTCGAGAGAGAGGAGATAGCCGCATGAGAGCCAAATGCCCAGGCCAGGACACGAGGTTCTGGAAGCCGGAAGACGTGTTCGAAGTCGGCTGCCCCGGCTGCGGGGAAAGAGTCGAGTTCTTCCGCGACGACGTCCGCAGGAGATGCCGGCGGTGCGGCCGTTTGATTCAAAACCCGAAGCTCGCGCTGGGCTGCGCCGTGTGGTGCGCCAGCGCGAAGGAATGCCTGGGCTGCGAGCCCGGCGCTTCCGGGAACCCCGCACCGGAGGCGGCGAACGATTCCGAGGCTGCGGCGGGCAGCCGGCCGCACGGCAGGCATTAGTCACTTGGCGGAAACATCTCTGGTTCCGGCTCGTCCGGGTTATGATTGATCAGCTGCGGTTTCCGGGCATAATTCAGAGCCGGGCCGGGGAAAGACCGGGCCCGGATGCATTTGCGCGTGGCCGACGCTGCGCATTTGACAAGATACGCCAGGAAGGAGGTTGAAATGGAACCTGGGAGGATTTCGCACCACGAATCCGTCCGGAAGCTCTACGGGAAAATCAGGGAGGACGGCCTCACGAACATCTGGGACCGCTTCGAAGCCCAGGGCATGGGGTCCCCGGACAAGCGCTGCTCCTTCTGCCAGCAGGGCGTGAGATGCGACCTCTGCTCCAACGGCCCCTGCCGGGCCGACGCGGCCAAGGACAAGCGCGGCGTCTGCGGCATCACCGCCGACGGCATGGCGATGAGGATGATGCTGCTGCGCAACATCCTCGGCTCGTCCACCTACCAATACCACACCGACCAGACGGTGAGGACGCTGAAGGCGGCCGCCTTGAAGAAGGCGCCGTTCGAAATCAGGGAGGAAAAGAAGCTGCGCGACTTCGCCGCCAGGTTCGGTCTCGACGTCAAGGGCTCCCCCGCGGACGTGGCCTTGAGGCTGACGGCATTCGTCGAGGCCGACTTCGGGCGCAAGCACTACGAGAAGAGCGCCATAGTCGAGGCGCTGGCCCCGGCGGAGCGCAGGAAGGTCTGGGAGAAACTCGGAATATTCCCCGGGGGCATCTACGCGGAAATGATGGCGGCGTCGAGCTCCTGCCTCACCAACGTCGACGGCTACTTCGCCAGCCTCGCCATGAAAGCCCTCAGGCTCGGCATCGCCACGGCCTACCAGAGCCAAATCGTCAACGAGTACTGCCAGGACGTCCTTTTCGGCGTCCCGAGGCCTCACGGCATGCGCGTCGACCTCGGAGTCCTGGACCCCGAATACGTCAACGTTCTTCCGAACGGCCACGAGCCGTTCCTCGGATTCACGATGGTCAGGCTGGCCAGGAAACCCGAATGGCAGGCAAAGGCCAGGGCCGTCGGCGCACGCGGATTGAGGATAATCGCCAACATCGAGACCGGCCAGGAGATGATCCAGCGCTGGGAGATGGACGACGTGTTCTACGGATACACCGGCAACTGGCTTTCGCAGGAAGCCGTGCTCGCGTCCGGCTGCGTGGACCTCTTCGCGGCCGACATGAACTGCTCCATGCCCGTGGACCCGATTTACGCGGAGAAGTACAAGTTCAAGCTGGTTCCCGTAAGCGAGCTCGTGGCGTTCCAGGGAGTGGAGGAGAGAATCAACTACGATCCCGTCAAGGCTGAGGAGCAGGCCTCCCAGCTGCTGGGCATGGCCGTCGACAATTTCCGGCGCCGTCACGGGTCGGTGGAGAGCGTCTCGGGCCTCGGCATGCGCGATGCCGTCGTGGGGTTCTCGACGGAGAGCATCCTGGATGCGCTCGGCGGGTCGCTGACCCCCCTCCTGGGCGCGATTAAGGATGGAGCAATCAGGGGCATCGTCGGCCTGGTCTCGTGCACCACGCTCCGCGACCACGGCCAGGACGTCCACACCATGAGAATCGCCTCCGACCTGATTGCGCGGGACGTGCTGGTCCTCTCCATGGGGTGCGGCAGCGCCGCGCTCCAGGTCGGCGGGCTGTGCAGCCCCGACGCCGCCTCCAAGGCCGGACCCGGACTCGGCGCCCTGTGCCGCAAGCTGGGCGTCCCACCGGTCCTGAGCTTCGGGACCTGCACCGATACGGGCAGGATTGCCGACCTCCTCGCGGCGGTCTCCTCGGCGCTCGGAGGCGTCCCCGTCCCCGATCTCCCGGTCGCGGCCTGCGCGCCCGAATACATGGAGCAGAAGGCGACCATCGACGCCATCTTCGCGCTCGCCCTCGGACTCTACACCTATGTCAACCCGGTTCCGACCGTGACCGGAGCGCCGAACCTAGTGAATCTCCTCACGTCGGACCTCAAGGGAATCACCGGAGGCTCGCTCGACGTGGAAACCGACGCTTCCAAGGCCGTCGACGGCATGATGGCCCACATCGAGGAAAAGAGGAGGAAGCTGGGCATCTAGGCAGGGGCGGGGACGCCCGTCAGTCGCAGCCGGATCCGCAGAGCCGCCGGCAATCAGGCGAGGAGATGCTCCGCCAGGATCTTCGCCCCGATCGCAATCAGGACGAGCCCGCCCGCGGCCTCGGACTTCTTCCCGAACCTGGCGCCTAACTTGGATCCCAGGACCATCCCCAGGGCGGTCATGAGGAACGCCACTCCTCCTATCACCGCCGCCGGGTACCACACGTCGGCGCCGAGCATTGCGAAACTGAACCCGACGGCCAGAGCGTCGATGCTCGTGGCGACGGACAGGATGACCAGCGACAGCCCCCTCGTAGGATCGCCCCGGAACGCCGTTTCCGCGCCTCGGGTCGATTCGTACAGCATCTTGCCGCCGATTGCGGAGAGGAGGACGAACGCGGCCCAGTGGTCCCACGTCTTGACCAGACCCTCGACCGTGAGCCCGGCCGCCCATCCCAGTATCGGCATGAAGAACTGGAACAGCCCGAAATGGAACGACAGCCTGAAGACGCAGCGCTTGTCCAGCTTCTCCCGTGCGACGCTCGCGGCGACCGCCACGGCGAACGCGTCCATGGCGAGCCCGAAGGCGATGCCCAGCACGTGAATCGGATTCATGGGCGGATTCTATCGGATTCCGCCTTGACCGGCCAGAGCGGCCGAATCCCGCGGGGGAATTGAAAAGGCGCAGGGCCGCTTTCCGCAGCCCCGCGCCTTTCATCACCCGACCCCCGGGTCCGATTAGAACACCCTCGTGACGAAGTCAATCGACGCGTACTTCGTCGCGGCCAGCCAGTTGAAGTCCTGCGAAACCTGCCTCAGCACCGGGATTTCGCCCGAAGAGTCCCCGATGCAGCCCAGCGCCACGACGTACATCGCCTGGATTTCCCTGTTGGACTCGAGCCCGAAGCGCTCAATCAGCGGCGCTATGGTCGACTCGTCCCTGAAACAGCCTATGGCCCTGATTGAGGCCTCCTTCACCACGGTGCTCCCCGAAGAGAGCTTGTCCAGCAGGAGGCCGATGCTGGACTTGTCGCCCAGCTTCGCGAGACCCATGGCCGCGGACCACTTGAAGTAGGGGTCGGCGACCTTCTCGAGCACCTCGACGAGGCAGCTCTTCGCGCCCGGATTGCCGATTAGCCCCAGCGCTATGCACGAGAACCTGCGGGCCTCGCCCGGCCCCCTGGGCTTGGCTATCTCCGCTCCGAGAAGGGGCATGGACGTCTCGTCCTTGAGCATGCCCAGAGCCAGAGCCGCGGCTGCGCGCACGTCCTGATGCTCACCGCTCTCGAAGATCTCCCGAAGCTGGCGGCCCGACTCGGCGTCCCCGGAGAGCCCGGCCGCGAGAGCCGCGTAGCACCTCAGGACCGTCCTCTTCTCCGTCCTCAGGACTCCGCGAAGGACAGCCGAACCGCTGCCGTCGCCGGCCCCCGCCCTGCGGATTCTGGCGAGCGAGAGCATCGCGAAAGCCCTGACCGCGTCGTCCCTGTCGCTCGTCACCACGCCCTTGAGCACGGCTTCCGTCTTGTCATCCCCGATGCGGCCCAGGACCATGGCTATGGACTGGCGGACGCAGTCCCTCGTCTCCTTGTTGACCAGGTGCCTCTCGAACTGCCTGCGGAGGTCCACTTTGCTGTTGTTCCGGTTCGGGATTAGGCATATCTCCTTGACGCCGATTTTGCCGAGCGCCGTGGCGGCAAGAGCCCGGATGCACTCCTCGTCCTGGCCCGTGAAGATGTCCACGAGCACCCTTGCGGACCCCTCGTCGCCGATTAGGCCGAGCGCAGTCACGGCCGCGGCCCTGACCTCGTCCTTCCTCTCGTCAATGGCCGCCTTCCTGAGCGCCTGCAGGTTCGACGTGTCCTTCATGAGACCCATCGCCAGAGCGCAATACGCCCTGATTTCGTGGTCGACCTTGTCCTTGTCCTCCAGCATCCTGCAGAGCAGGAACGAGGACTTCGCGGATCCTATCATCCCGAGCGCGAGCACGGCCGATTCCCGCACGCTCTTCTCCCCGTCCGAGGAGGCGGCGGATTCCAGCACGCCGCGGATTTCGTCGTTCACGAGCCCGACCTTGCCCAGCGCGATTGCCGAAGCCGCCCTCACGTCCCAGTAATCGTGCTTCATCTGCTTCATGAGGAAGGCCACCAGGCTCTTCATCTCGGGGCTCAGGTCGTCCATCGAAACCGCCGATCCGGACCTCGTGACGTTCCGCTTCTCGGATCCGACAATCAGATGCTCGTTCCTAATCCACCATTCCTGCCAGTCAATCCTGGAGTTCTGGGCTTCCATCCCTCCGTTGCGGGGCTCGGGCAGCCCGCCGTTTCTCGAACCTCCGTTCTGGATTCCCGGAGTAATCTGCGGCCCGGATCCGCCGCCAGGGGGCTGCGGGCCGGGGCCCGGAGCCGGAGCGACCGGATTGGGATTCGGAGTCTGACCCGATTGCGGGCCCGGCGTCGGGGTCTGCGGAACCGGATTCGGAGTAATCGGATTGGGCCCGGGGCCCGGAGTCGTGCCCGGCTGGCCGGGCGTCGGCACGGGCGCGCCCGGCTGGGTCGTCGGAGTGGGCACTCCCGAACCGGGGACAGGCGTCGGAGTCCAGCCCGGACCCGGATTGGGCGTGGGCATGGGCGTGTTGCCCGGAGAGGGAGGCGGAGGCGTGGGCGCCGGGGCCGGGCCCGGTGTCGAAGGCGTTCCCGGCACCGGGACAGGGGTGGGAATCGGTATCGGGACCGGAGTCGGTTCCGGCGGAGGAGGCGCGGGGGGAGGGTGGGTCCCGCCATGGGCGAATGCCGTTGCGCATGCGAATGCCAGCAGGAAGATTACCGTCATTGCCAGGGCGTTCATCGCGTTTCTCATCTCTGCATCCTCTGAAAAAGCCGTCTGTCGCCGATATACAGGCGCAAAGGCCGTACCGAAGGCGGCTCGCAGGCGCCGGAATCCGGCACACAATCGTTTGCCGGGCAAGGATTTAGCGAAGTAATTGCACCGGAAGCCCGGCGCTGTATTTCCAAAACCGGCCTTGAATTCGGTAACTTGAGGGTTACGTGATTACAGCGGAGTAACGGCGTTGCGGAGGGCTGCTCATGCCGGACGCGGGCCTCTCAGGACCCCGCCTTGGCGGAGATATCCTCGATGTCGAGCCTGAGTATCCCGACGTCCTCGAGGGCCTTGGGATTCTTCAGAGTCTTTTCAATCATGGGTTCCGGATCCGTCTCCAGGTGGCGTATCAGGATCGTGAAGGCGTGTTTCTTCTCGTCGATTCCCTCGACAATCCCGAGTCTCCCGCGGATTACCACGGATCGATAAGCGTGCAGGCACTCCCCGGTCCTGTAGCCGAGGTCTTCCACGACTGTGGCGCATGCGGCAGGATTGCTGCGGATGAAATCAATCTTCTGCCCCTCCCTGGCGCAGTGGAAATAGAGCGAGTTCCGCGACGCGTCGAACCCGTAGCTCATCGTCACGACGTAGGGCTCGCCGTCTTTGCAGAGGGCAATAGCCGCGAACTTCCCCTTCGCGAGTATTCCGCGGGCCTCCGCCTGGTCCCTTATTTCCCTGTCCTTCCTGCGCATGTGGTGCCCCGCCATGAGTCCTCCCGTCGGATATCGTGGACGACCGGACATCCCGGCCTGACAACCGAATCTCTACCACCGCGGGGATGCAAGGTCAACCGGGCAGCCGCGAATTGCCGCATCGCCCCCTGTTGCCGTATCCTTGTCCATGCTCTATAATCACGCTCAATGGGTTCAAGGCTCGATCTAAGGCGCATTCCCGCCGCGGCGTTCCTCTGCGTCGCAGTGGCTGCGTCGACCGCGGCGACCTACTGCTCGCACGAAGAGTCCAGACACGTCGAATTCGTCGGCCTCTGCCACTTGAGCTGCCGCGAGCATGCATCCGATGCCTTCAGTTCGCCCGAGGAGACCGCATCCCTGGGCAGGACCGGCCCCTCTCACCGGGCCGTCGAAAACCACCTTTCCGCGGACTCCGACAGGCCGTGCAAGATTGATCGGGTCGCGGCCGGGAGGATCCCCGGATATCGCCCCTCGGCATGCGCTTCCCCGTGCTCGAGCCGCAGATCGGAGCGCTCCAGGGAGCCGCCTCGACCACCGCTCGAACCGTGCATCGTGATACAAATCTAGCCTCCTCCCCCGGCCGGCATCGACCGTCTCAGCCTGCAGTCGAACCCCGCTTACGCCCCGTTCGGTAAGCTCTGATCTGCAGGCCCGCATGTCAGGATTAATACGATGAAGCGCGCGTTACGGTTCCTTTCGGTCGCTGTTGCCGCATTCCTTTCGGGATGCGCCGCTCAGCCCGCCTTCCAGCCCGCAATCCTGCTCGAGGAGGGGATTCGGAATCGATACGGGAATGGAACGTCCGGCGGCTCCGCCGACCCCCGTGACGAGACCATCCCGATCGAGTGGCAGGGCGGACCCAGGGGCTTCTCGAGCCTGCTGGGAATCCTCCTGGCAAGGAACCCGGATATCCGCGAAGCGAGAGCTGCGTGCGAAGCGGCTGATCGCGCCTCGGGAACCGGCGCCGCGTGGGACAATCCTCTGCTCGAAGTCTCGGCGGGATTCATCGCCGGGAAGAGAAACGCCTGGGGCGGAGGATTCTCGCTGATGCAGAACATCCCCCTCGGCGGGAGAATCGGCGCCGCCTCGACGCTCCTCCGCGAAAAGGCCGCCGCAGCAGCCGAGGCTCTCCGGGCCGTGGAGGCCGCC
This sequence comes from Planctomycetota bacterium, assembly GCA_041308285.1. Classification (GTDB taxonomy): domain Bacteria; phylum Planctomycetota; class JAKEIC01; order JAKEIC01; family DYIT01; genus PPR-0505. The sequence continues at coordinate 10,570 of JBFZBV010000164.1, forward strand.
AAGGCCGCCCTGCTGCGGTCTATCTACGCGAGGATCCTCCTGTCCGGAATGGAGGCGGCAATCGCGAAGCAGAACCACGAGTGGGCTTCCAAGGGCACGGCCCTCGCCAGGAGCATTGCCGCCGCAGGGGGAGCCTCGGCCGTGGACGTGCACCTGCTCGAGACGGAGGAACGCTCGGCAAGGCTCGCGCTGCTCGAAGCCGAGGACGCGCTCGCTCAGGACGTCGAGGACGCAGCAGGGCTCCTCAACATGCCGCCGGAATCGCTGCCCCGCTTCGCGGCGATGAAGGGGACCCTGCCGGCCGGTCAGCCTCTGGAAAGGGCGGAAATCCGGGC
>JBFZBV010000165.1:0-2624 GCA_041308285.1 Planctomycetota bacterium
GCATCTCTCTATCGTCCTCTTCACCATCGCGGCCCTTTCCCTGGGCCCCACGCGCACCGTGTTCTCGTAGTAGCTGTCCGCAGCGGGCACCTGCGCGGGCTGAATCGGCGGCGTGTGCTCGAGGTTCTCCCTCGAGCTGGCGGCGATCTCCTCGGCCGTGCGCACCACGGCCTCGAGCGATTCAGGCGAGAAGTCGGTCGTCCTGCTGATCCCCTCCCTGGCGCCGATGCAGGCCTTCACCGTCATGACGAACTTCGACCTCGAGAGGTTCTGGGTGATTCTCTCGTTCGAGAAGCGCGTGAAGCCCATCCTGTGGCCTTCGACGAAGACCTCCATGCCGTCGTTGGATCCGAAGCCGAGCGTCTTTTCCACGGCGTCCATCAGGTTGTGTTCGTCAGCTCCGGGCTTGTCCATGTCCGCCTTTCGTCCGCCGGCCCGATCCCAGAGTCACTTAATCCCGCCGACGCTTATGTTCCTGAACCTCGCCGGCGCCGCGCCGTGCGTCATCTTCGAAATCTGCATGGGATCGCCCTTCCCGCAGTTCAGAATGCCGTGCTTCTCGAAGAAGCGGGCGTCGCAAATCGCGTCGCAGGAGTTCCAGAACTCGGTGGTTATCGCCTGGTAGGTCACGTCCCTCAGCATCCCGCCGACCCGCCCGTCCCTGATTTCGAAGAACGCGTTCCCGCCGAACTGGAAGTTGCACCTCATCTGGTCGATGCTGAACGACCCCATTCCGTCGATGAGGATGCCGTCCCTGGTGTCGGCGATGAGCTCGTCCAGGGTGAGCGGAGACGAGCCCGGCTCGAGGCTCAGGTTCGGGATCCTGACTATGGGGAAGCTGGACCAGGAGTCGGCGCGGTTGCTGCCCGTGGACCTGTCCTGGCCGATCCTTCCGGCGACTTCGCGCGAGGTCGAATAGCCCGACAGAACGCCGTCGCGGACGATGTGCCACGACCCGCCGGGGACGCCGTCGTCGTCGAAGCCCATAGTCGCGAGCCCGCCGGGCAGCGTGTTGTCGGCCTTGAGGTTCACAATCTTCGATCCGTACCTGAGCTTGCCCAGGAGGGACGGCACGGCGAACGTCCTGCCGGCGAGGCTCTCTTCCATGCCCAGCGCGCGGTCAAGCTCGGTCGCGTGGCCCACGGACTCGTGTATCGTGAGCGCCAGGTGGCTCGGCATGAGTATCAGGTCCCTCTTCCCCGGCCGGACGGGCGGCGCCTTGAGGTGGGCCACCGCCTCCAGCCCCACCCGCCTGGCCTCCTCCACGAGCCTGCCGTTCCTGACGTGCTCGTATCCGGCGGTCAGGGGGTGTACGGAGTAGGTGCGGGTCTTGGCCAGCCCGTTCCCCGAAGCCCAGGCGGTGTATTCCGCCGCGCTCTGGGTCACGTCGGTGGCAATCCGCGCGCCCTCGGTGGACGCGAACGCCCTCCGGATGTTGAAGAAGTTCATCCACCCGATGACTTTCGTCACGCCGGGCACGCTCCTGGCCTCGGACGCGGCATGGAGGAGCAGCGAGATTTTCCGGTCCACCGGGACCTCGAAGGGGTTCTCCTTCAGCGGGGTCGAGTACTCGCCCTTCACCGGCTCGTCCTCTGTGAGCGTCACCGGGTCGGCCATGGACGCGGACGCGTTCGCCTCGGCCATCTCCACGGCCAGCAGGGCGACCTTGCGCACGCTTCCGGGGTCCGGGCTCGTTGAAGAGGCGAAGCCCCACGCCCCTTTCTTGAGCGCCCTCACCCCGTAGCCCCACATGTCCTCGTGCTCGATGTTCCTGACGAAGTCGTCCTCGACGTTCACGGCCTGCTTGCGGTTCCTCACCACGCGGACGTCCGCATAGTCCGCGCCCGCGGAATCTACCGCCTCGAGGGCCTGCCCTATGATTTCGTCGGTCCTGTCCTTCATGCCGCCGCCCCGCTTCAATGCCGTCTTCCCGGCCCCGAATCAGGGCATTATGCGCCCCGGACGCCGGCCCCGCAATAGCAGTCACTCCGCAGAAATATACTCGATACGTTCAATCCGATTAACGCATTCCTAACCGAGCCCTAATCACGAACTCGCACCCGGGCCCTATGCTCATTGCCGGACACGACGAATCCAGCGCGCTGCAGCCGGCCGGAACGGGTCCGGAGGTTCGCAGCAGGACGGCTCGAAGCGAGCTTTTCTAAGGAGCGATTGAGATGAAGAGATTCCTGCCTGCATGGATTTTGTGCGCCGCTTTCCTCGGCGGCATCCAAGTTCCGGCCCTTGGCCAGGCGGACCGCCCCGGGGACGGGCCGCAGCCCTCCGGCACGGGCGCCTCCAAGGAGCCGGATGCCGATGCGAAGAAGCCGGCCGCGAAGGAGGAGAAGAAGCCGGAGTGGTTCGAGAAGATCAAGCTTTACGGGGATTTCAGGTTCCGCTACGAATTCATCGGGCAGCCTTCGTGGACGCCAGAGGTCCCGGACAGGCACAGGGTCCGGATTCGCGCGAGAATCGGACTCGACGCAGAGGTGGTCGACGGCCTCGACTTCAAGCTCCGCATCGCGACATCCGAGGCCAAGGCCGCCGACGCAGGCGGAGACCCCGTGTCCACTAACCTCACCATGACCAACGCCGACTCGAAGAAGGGCATCTGGCTCGACGTG
>JBFZBV010000166.1:0-6618 GCA_041308285.1 Planctomycetota bacterium
CTCCTCCGCCCCCAAGGCCAAAGGCTCCGCCCCCGCCTCCGCCGAAAGTCGCGCCGAAGCCGCCGCCCAAACCGGCCGCTCCGCCTCCGCCGCCTCCCCCGCCGAAGGCGATGCCGCAACCCGCGGCTGCGCCGGCGGCCAAGGGGCCGCTCGACGACCTCCCGGGCCTCGAGCCGCAGCCGGCCATGGAGGAAGCCCCGGTTGAGCATGATGCCGGGGACGGCGGCACCCTGATGTCGTGGGAAGGCGGATCAGGGGCTGCCAAGGCCGAATCTCCCGAGGGTGCGGAAGAGGCCGGGCTCGGCGTGGTCAAGGCCGGGGGGCCCAGGCCGGCGCCCAAACAGCGGATGGAATCCGGGGCGCCTCCGGCGCCGTACGAGGACGAGGGGCCCGAGGCGCCTCCGCCGCCTTCGCGACGCCGGGAAGAGGAAGAGAGGGAAGAGGAGGAGGAGGAACGGGAGGAGGAAAAGGACGAATTCGAGGCCCTCACGTCCAGCCGCAAGGGCGACAAGCCCCGGAGTCCGAAGGAACTCGCGGCCAAATCGCTGCTCAAGGCGATGAGAGGTTACGGCAGGATTAAGGGGCTGCTTCTCGGCATACTCATCGTGCTCATGCTGTTCATCCCCGTGGCCGAGGTGAAGGGCGAACTGGTCATGTTCTGGTCGTTCTTCACCGGGTCGGAAGCGCTGGCGCAGACCGCGAGCGCGGAGTCGATTGCCTTCGGCAAGATGCTGTTCGTTTTCGCCGGCGCCGCGGGCCTGTTCCTCGCGCTCGTTTCGCTGATTTTCTCGGGCGGGACAATCAGGGGATTCCTCCAGGTCCTTGCCGCCCTGGCCCTCCCGGGCTGGCTCGTGTTCAACGTCATCGCCGACAAGCCGGCGTTCAGCGGGCAGTTCGCGTCGAGCGCGGAGCTCGCCGCGATTCTCAAGAGCGTCAAGGTGCTGGGCCTGATGGCCGCGTTCACGGCCCTGATGGTCGCCTGCAGGATGAACATCTACCTGCCAAAGAAGTGGTTCCCGAGGCTCCTTTCCTTCGTGGCAGGCGGGGCTCTGATGGCCTACTTCTTCGTCCCGGGGCTTTTGTTCGAGAAGTCGCTGCTCGACACGTTCATTCCGGGCGTGAAGGGCCTGTCCGGGATTGATTCCGGCAGGTTCGTGGTTTCGGCCGTAATCGTGCTCGCATGCATGGTGTTCTTGCCCGTGATGGGCCTGTTCTCGCTGCCCAACCTGGCCGGCCTGCGCGGGATGCTGAGGTCAAGGCTCGTAATCTGGATGGGCCTCTTCATCCTCCTTGCGCCGCTCCTGACGATGGTGCTCGCCATAGACGATCCCGGGAAGGTCCTGGTTCCGCTTCTGAATGTGGGGCGGACCTACCTTTTCGTGCTCGGTTTCTTCCTGGCGTTCCTGATAGGTCTTTCCGCCTTCCTCGGAAACCTGCTCGTGGGCATGAACTACAACGAGAGGATGCTGTTGTCTTCGTCCGATTGACAGGCGGATCGGACGTCCGCAGTCGAGGGCCATGGATTCGGATGCGCTGCTGCTTTTCGGGAAACTGGCGCTGAAGCACTATTACGTGCAGAAGCACGAGCTTGCGGAGTGCCTCGGAATCCAGGAGAGAATGGCCCAGATGGGCGGGTCCAGGCGCATCGGGAGCATCCTCGTCGATCAGGGCTACATTTCAGACGAGAACCTCGCCGACATCCTGCGCAGGCAGGAAGCCGCCGGCCCCGCCGAGGCCGAGGAATCGAAAATCGGGATGCTTGCGGTGCTCAACGGCATGGCCAAGCGGACGGAGGTCGAGGCCGCGGCGAAGCTCAAGCGGAAGTACGAGCGCAGGAGGGGCGAGAACCTGCGCCTGGGCGAGGTGATGGTCGTAAAGGGGATTCTGAGCCCTTCCCAGCGGGATGCTCTCCTGCTTTGCCAGGCCAGGGTCAGGAAGACCAGGCCTGCGTCCGAAATCAGGAAGGAGCCGAACACCGGCGCGCTCCTCATCGAGCTCAACGACATGGAGGAGGAGGGGAAGCGCAGGTCAGTCGCAATCGCGGCCGCCGCAGTCATCGCAGGCGTCGCGGGAATCGTCGCTCTTGTGCTCGCGGCCCTCGGATCGTGAATTGGAACCCATCCCAAGCATAAACGATCTTCGCAAGAGCCGGGGAGGGTACTTCGTCCTGTGGGCGACGCCCCTCGGCGAGAACACGCCGTTCGAGGTGACCAGGGAAGTTCCCGTGATAATCGAGGACAGGTGCCCGACTTCCCCCTACTGCCCGGGCGAGAGGATTCCCAGAATCGAGCCTTCGGCCGGAAGCGCAAGGCCCGCAAGGACGTGGTCGTACGCCGAGGACCGCAGCTTCGAGGTCGACGCAGAAGCGTGCCCGTTCGGGTTCAGATCGAAAGCCGAGTGCTACAGGCACATAAACACCGTGGCTTTCAAGAAGGGCTGCGTTCCGAGGGCGATGCTCCGCGCGTACGCCTCGTTCCTGTCGTCCATAGGCTATGCAATCGACATCGAGTCCTTCGAGGAGGACGACATCCGGGGGGACAGGATTCTCATCGCCCACGGCCCGATTTACAACTTCCACGAGTTCAGGATTGAAATCGGCCCCGGGGGCGTGAGGCTGTTCATGGTCCGGAATCCCTACGAGAACCAGAAGCCCAAGACGGCGGAAAGGTACATGTGAAAATTGTCGCTGTCTTCCACCCGCGGGAGCGGCTCCGCAAGTGCACCCTGTGGCCCCTGGTCGAGCGCGGGGTCGTCTCCGTATGCGGATACCGGGACGTCGCCGGATACGACTGGTCCGGCTGCGTCCTGCTCGCCCCCGGCGGAGAGCCTCTCGGCCCGGCCGACGCGGGTCGGACGATAGTCATAGTCGACAGTACGTGGCGCTACTCCACCAAGGTGGCCAACCTCATCCATGCGCCGAGAAGGTCGCTTTGCGGGTTCGTGACGGCGTATCCCCGGACGTCGAAGCTTTTCCGGGACCCTCCGGGGGGCCTCGCCTCGGCCGAGGCCGTGTTCGCCGCAAGGCTCGTGATGGGCGAACGCGACGATTCCTGCCTCGACACGTACCGTTGGAAGGAGGACTTCCTGAGGATAAACGCGAGGCTCATCGCGGAAGTCGCCGCCGGCACGCGCAGGGATTGCGGAAACGGCGCCACGCCCGAATCCGGGCCGGGAGCCGGAACTGCGGGATGAGGGGCAATTCCGAGGCAAGCGCACATAAGCACTTGCAATCGGAGGGCTGCGCCGCTATTTTCTCATGTTATATGAAGGGTTTTCCGGGCACGGCGCGGCAGCGGACGGGACGCCGGTTCCCGGCGACCCGCGCTTATTCGCGTTCGGATGCCGTATCTACAGGGAGCCACGATGGCCTCTGACGAACCTCTGACTACCGGCGATGTCGCAGGATTGTGCCACGTGTCTCACGTCACCGTCTTCAGGTGGATCAAGAGGGGTCTGCTCAGGGCCTACAGCACGCCCGGAGGGCATTACAGGGTGCAGAAGCCCGACTTCCTGGAGTTCCTGAGGGAGCAGCGGATGCCCGTACCAGAGACGATTGTGAATACGAAGTGGAGAATCCTTGTCGTGGACGACGACAGGACCGTCCTCGAAATGCTGTCCAGGGCGCTGTCGTCGTCTCCGTCCCGATACAGCGTCGACCTCGCCTTGAACGGATACGAAGCTTGCATTAAAATCGGCGACAAGAAGCCGGACCTCATCATCCTCGACCTGATAATGCCCGGCCTGGACGGGTTCGAGGTGATGAAGGTCGTGAGGTCGAACCCCGAGACCGCGAACTGCAGGATTCTCGTGCTGTCGGGGTTCATGAGCGAAGAGAACATGAAGAAGGCCATGAACCACGGCGCCGACATGTTCCTGAACAAACCGGTCGCCATGGACGTTCTCATGGGAACCATAGGGGAGCTCATCGGGAGCTGATTTTTCCGGGATGGGGATGTGGCCCAGTTTACGAAATGCCCGCGCTGCGGGGCGCGATACGAAGTCACGACCTGCCCTGACGGAACGACGCTCGTCTGCGACGTCTGCGGATTCGACATCGTCGTGACCTACGAGACGGAGAACGTCATCCCCGGCGGGCTCACGGCCGGCTCGAAGGTCCTGGCCGACGGGTCGAAGTGGATCGACTGCCCGAAGTGCGGCTTCAGCACGGACATCAGTTCGAAGTCCCCCGGCAACCGCTTCCGCTGCCCAAGGTGCAACCTCCTCCTCCAGGTACCGGTCGAGAAGAAGGAGAGGAGGCAGACGAGGGCGCTCAGGGGGGAAGACCTCCTGACCTGTCCGGGATGCAAGACGAAGTACGACGTGTCCGGCTTCACACCCGGCAACCGTTTCAGGTGCAGATCCTGCGGTCTCAGCCTCAAGGTCACGGAACGGGGCGAGTGGACCGGCGCGGGCGAGTGGGAGATTGACGCGGACAAGGGCCTCATCAAGTGCAACGGCTGCGGGAAGTCGTACCCGATTTCGAACTATCTCGCCGGAAAGGCGTTCGAGTGCTCGACGTGCAGGAAGGCCTTCACGCCGAGCGTGGACCTCGCGCAGATTGACGCGAAGCGGTCCGCTGCAGCGGCGGCCGCGTCCGCCAGACCGAGGGATTCCGCGGAGGAGTGGGATTTGGACATCGCCTCCGGCATGGTGAAGTGCCTGTCCTGCCTCTACACCTACGACATCTCCGGCATGAAGTCGGGGGCCGACTTCGTGTGCCCTCGCTGCCAGAAGGTCTTCCGGATGCCCGCTAAGGTGAAGGAAAGCAACGACAGGGTCGGCATCGTCTGCCACAAGTGCGGAGCCGTCTACGATGTCTCGGGATACCTCCGCGGCACCATGTTCGGCTGCGAGAAATGCGACGCCGTCATACTGGTCGGGGGGCATGCTCCGGCCGCGGCTCCCGTCCCCGTGCCGGCCCAGGCGGGCGCAGTGCAGGCCGGCATGGCGCCGGCCGCAATTCCGACTCCGCAGGCACCTGCATCCGATTCCGAGCCCCGTGCCGCGGAAGCTCCCGGCCCCGCAATAGTCTCCGAGACCGCCGGGGAAAAACGCGCGGAAGAGCCTGTCCGTCCGCCCCTTGAGGCCCGGGCGGAGGCTCCGGCGGCCTCCGGCGCAGCAGGCGCGAAGGAGGCGACGATTGGACCGGAACGGCCCGAGGAAGCCTTCAATCCTGCGCCTCAGCCCGAGCCGGAACCGGCAGCGGAGCCGGCGATCGCGCCTGAGCCCGTCAGGCCCGGCGAAGATGCGGCGCATGATTCGAAGGAACCCGCGCCGAAGACCGCCCATGAGAAAATCCTCATCGCATGCGGGTCCTGCGGCCAGAAGTACAGGGTTCCGCCCATCCCGGAAGGCAAGAAGAAGAGATGCAAGAAATGCGGCGGGATACTCCGGCCCCTCGATTCCGACACCGGCCCGAAGCATGAGGCTAAGAGCGCCGAGGAGATTGCGGACGAGACGCTCGCCAGGCTCGGGGCGGTGGATGTCGCTGAAATACAAGCCGGGCCGCCTGCAGGAGAATCCGCCAAGGAGGAGGGATCGCCGGAAGGCGCGGCTCCAGCGGAGGAGAAGCAGGCGGAGCCCGAAAAGCCCCGGGAGGGGGGGGAGGCGGAGCCGCCGGAAGCCGGCGAGCCGGGGGAGGGGAAGGCCGAATCGAGCCGCGGGAGTTCGGAGAGAAAGAAATCCAAAATAAGGAAGAAGCACAAGACCTGACGAAGGGCTATTCCGTCATCCTTTCGACGGTCCCCTCCGATGAAAAGGCCGGGGAGATTGCCGGTGCCCTCGTCACCGAACGCCTCGCAGCCTGCGTCAACATAGTGCACGGAGTGAAGTCCGTCTACCGCTGGGAAGGAAAGGTCGAGACGGCCGGGGAGCTTATGCTGGTCGTCAAGACGCGGAGCAGCCTGGCCCGCCGGGCGATGGAACGGATCCGAGAAATCCACCCCTATCAGGTTCCGGAGGCGGTTCTAATCAGGATTGAGTCCGGCCTGGACGCATACCTCGAATGGATAGAGCGCGAGACGAAATGACTGTCCCATCCCGCTGATTCGGCGTTCCCCGGGGATTCCTGGTTGCAACTGGATTATTTTAAGTATATAATTTTACACTAGTTATACAAACCAGCACGGCATGGCTCCAGGTTTTTGTTCGAGGCCATATGAAGGACAAGTTGGCGAGAATGCTCCTGGCCGCGGTCGCGGCCATGGCCCTCTTCTCCTGCACCGCGGACCAGAAGACCCCCAAACCGCCCGCCAGGGGGACGATACGGGGAATCGTCACCGAAGCGGGCAGGAAGACGCCGCTGGCTGGAGCCCTGGTCAAGGTCGGCGACGAGACCGGAACCACGACCCCCGAGGGCGCCTACAGCCTTTCCGTAATCTACGGGAACTACTACGTCTCCGTCTCGAAGGACGGCTACGAGCCGTACCGCTCCGCTGTCGAGATTAAGATTCCGCCGGACGGCACCGCGGAGCACGACGCGCAGCTCAACATCATGGACGACAAGCCTCCTCAGATTCTGGAATTCGGCGTATCGCGAACGGACGTCGGATGGGCCGAACTCTCGTGGAAGACGGACGAGGAGGCCAAGGCGAGGATTGAATACGGCACGGGCCAGGA